>NZ_CAXBJS010000077.1:0-12614 GCF_963976025.1 uncultured Arenimonas sp. | reverse complement strand
GCCGGCTGCTCAAACGCGCCCGGCGCTACTGGCCGCTGCTGGCGGCCGCGGGCGTGGGCATGGTGTTCGAGGCCGGCGCCGCCGCGGCCTTCACCTGGATGATGAAACCCATCGTCGACGAGACCTTCGTCAATCAGAACGAAGGCATGCGCTGGACCATCCCGCTGGCCATCGTCAGCCTGTTCGTGGTGCGCGGATTCGCCACCTTCGCCACCGACTACGGCATGGCCCGCACCGGCCGCAGCGTCGTGCGCGACCTGCGCGAGGACATCCTGGCCAAGTACCTGCGCCTGCCCAGCGAACGCTTCGACCGCGAGCCGGTGCCGGCCATGGTCTCGCGCCTGAACTACGACACCGAACAGGTGACCCAGGCCAGCTCGGACGCGCTCAAGACCATCCTCACCGACTCGCTGACGATCGTCGCGCTGCTGGCGGTGATGTTCTGGTACAGCCCGCAGGTGACCGTGGTGATGCTGATCCTGGCGCCGCTTATCGGCGGTATTTCCGCGGTGGTGGGGCGGCGCTACCGGCGCATCAACCGCGGCATACAGGACGGCGTGGCCTCCATGGCGCAGATCGCCGAACAGGCGCTTTCCGCGCAGCAGGAAGTGAAGGTCTACGGCGCCCAGGAGTCCGAACTTTCGCGTTACCGCAAGCTGATCGGCCAGAACCTGCGCCTGGGCGTGAAGGTCGAAGCCACCCGCGCCGGCGCGTCTTCGCTGGTGCAGACCCTGGCCGCGGTGGCGCTGGCGGTGATCCTGCTGGTGGCCGGGCACGAGGCCAGCCAGGGCCGCATGACCGCCGGCAGCTTCGTCGCCATCCTGACCTCGATGATGGCGATGCTGCCTTCGCTCAAGCGCATCGCCAACGTGCAGAGTGTCGTGCAGCGCGGCGTCGCCGCGGCCGACCGCCTGTTCTTCATCCTCGACGAAGCCGACGAGGCCGACACCGGCCAGCGGCCGCTGGCACGTGCCCGCGGCGAGATTGAATTCCGCGACGTAAGCGTCACCTATCCGGGCCAGGAAACGCCGGCGCTGGCAGGTATCAGCTTCAGCGCCGCGCCGGGCACCGTCACCGCCATCGTTGGCCGTTCGGGCAGCGGCAAGTCCACCCTGATCCGCCTGCTGCCGCGTTTTTACGAAGCCAGCCAGGGCGAAGTGCGCGTGGACGGCCACGCCGTCGGCGACTACAAGCTGGCCGACCTGCGCCGGCAGGTGGCCATGGTCGGGCAGCGGGTGATGCTGTTCGACGATTCGATCGCCGCCAACATCGCCTATGGCGCCGACGCTGGCGCGGACCAGGCGCGCATCCACGCCGCCGCCGAAGCCGCCAACGCGCTGGAGTTCATCGAGCGCCTGCCCGGCGGCATGCAGGCGACCATCGGTGAAAACGGCGGCCTGCTTTCCGGTGGCCAGCGCCAGCGCCTGGCCATCGCCCGGGCCATCCTCAAGGACGCGCCGATCCTGATCCTGGACGAAGCCACCGCCGCGCTGGACACCGAATCCGAGCGCCTGGTGCAGGACGCGCTGAACCGGCTCATCCCGGACCGGACCACCCTGGTCATCGCGCACCGGCTGTCGACGGTGGAACACGCTGACCAGGTGCTGGTGCTCGACGGCGGCCGCCTGGTGGAGCAGGGCACGCACGCCAGCCTGCTGGCCAAGGGCGGGCTTTACGCCCACCTGCACCGCATGCAGTTCCGCGAGCCGGAGGCCGGGTGAAAGCCGCGCTCGAGCGCTGGCTGCTGCGGCGCTGGTATGGCGACGTGGCGCCCGGTCCGGTGCTCAGATTGCTGTCCCTGGTTTATGGCGCGCTGCTGCGCCGGCGCCAGGCCGCCTTTGCCAACGGGGCGCGGCAGGTGCAGCACTTGCCGGTGCCGGTGCTGGTGATCGGTAACCTGGTCGCCGGCGGCGCCGGCAAGACGCCGCTGGCCATCGCCCTGGCCCGGGCCCTGGCGCGCCGCGGCTGGAAACCCGGCATCGCCAGCCGCGGCCACGGCCGCCGCGGCAAGGGTCCGACCTGGGCGCACCCGGATTCCGACCCCGCCGACTGCGGCGACGAACCCCTGCTGATCGCCCGGCAAACCGGCCTGCCGGTCGCGGTGGACAGCGACCGCGTCGCGGCCGCAAGGCGCCTGGTCGAAGCCGGCTGCAACCTGGTCATCGCCGACGACGGCTTGCAGCACCTGCGCCTGGGCCGCGATGTCGAAATCGAAGTGCGCGACGGCGAGCGCCGCTTGGGCAATGGCCGGCTGCTGCCTGCCGGCCCGCTGCGCGAGCCTGCCGGTCGCGCCGTGGATTTCCGGGTGATCAACGGCGGCGATGCGGCCGGGGACGACTGGCGCATGGATCTTCGCCTCGGCGACGCGCGGCCGCTGGGCCCCGGCGAACCGCGGCCGCTGGGCCTGTTCGCGCCCGGGCCGGTTCACGCCATTGCCGGCATCGGCAATCCGGGCCGGTTTTTCCAGGCCCTGCGCGCGGCCGGCCTGGAGGTGCTGGAACACGCCTTCCCCGACCACCATGCCTACCGGGCCGGCGAACTCGAATTCAGCCCGCCGGCGCCGCGGCTGATGACGGAAAAGGACGCGGTCAAATGCACGGGCTTCGGGCTGCGCGACGCCTGGACGGTGCCGGCCGTGGCCGAATTGCCTGATGCCTTCGTGGATGCCGTGAACGACCGCCTCGCCGCGGCCCGGCGCGAGCCCAACCCGGGAACCCACCCGTGAGCAAAACCGACTTCATCGTTGCCATTCCCGCCCGCTTCGGCGCCTCGCGGCTGCCGGGCAAACCGCTGCGGCTGATCGCCGGCGAACCCATGGTCGTGCACGTCGCACGGCGGGCGCTGGCGGCCGGCGCCCGCGAGGTCGTGGTCGCCACCGACGACCCGCGCATCGCCGACGCCCTGGCCGGGCAGGACCTGCGCGTCTGCATGACCCGCGCCGACCACGCCTCCGGCACTGACCGCCTGGCCGAATGTGCCGCGCAGCTGGCCTGGCCCGACGACAGCATCGTGGTGAACCTGCAGGGTGACGAACCCTTCGCACCGCCGGAAGGCATCCGCGCCGTGGCGGACGTGCTGGCGGGCGGGCAGGCCGAGATGGCGACGCTGGCGGCGCCGATCGAAGACGCCGGCACCCTGTTCGACCCCAATGCCGTGAAGCTGGTGCGCGACAGCAAGGGCCTGGCCCTGTATTTCAGCCGGGCGCCGATCCCCTGGCAGCGCGACCGGTTCGCCCGCGACCGCGTCGGCCCGGTGGCCGGCAGCGCGCTGCGGCACATCGGCATCTACGCCTACCGGGCGGGTTTCCTGCGCACCTTCACCCAACTGCCGCCCGGACAGCTTGAACAGCTTGAAGCCCTGGAGCAGCTGCGCGTGCTCGAAGCCGGCTACCGCATCGCGGTCGGGCTGACGCCGGTGCCGTTCCCGCCGGGCGTGGACACCGAAGCCGACCTGGCCCGCGCCGAGGCCCGGTTCCGGAAAGATAATCAACTTTAATTAATCAATTTAAGCTATTGAATATATTGTTTATTTGCATGGGCAATATCTGCCGTTCGCCGCTGCTTGAAGGCTGGGCGGCGCACCGTCGCGCGGACAGCCCGGTCGCCTTCAGCGTGGACTCGGCCGGCACCGGCGGCTGGCATGCCGGCCAGCCGCCCGACCCGCGGGCCATCGCCGCCGCCCGGCGCCGCGGCATCGACATCTCCGGCCAGCGCGCACGCCAACTTCAGTACGCCGACTTCCAGGCCTTCGACCTGGTGCTGTGCGCCGACCGCGACAACCTGGCCGCGGCGCGTTCGCTGGCGCCGGTTTCGGCGCGGCCGCGCATCGTGCTGGCGCTTGAATGGTGCGGCGTGAAGCAGGGCGGGGAAGTGCCCGACCCGTATTACGGCCACGACCGGGATTTCGACCACGTCTGCCAGCTCGCCAGCGAGGCCGCCGACGGCCTGCTGCGGCGTTTGGCTTCAGGGGCATAATGCCCGTGACCCCCCGGAACCCGTGCCCATGAACGCCGCCTACGCCGCGCCCGAATTACCCGCCCAGCTGCAGTGGCTCAACGCCGACCCGCAGCGCATTGAAGCCCATCGGGGCCGGGTGCTGGGACTGGTGTTCTGGAACGCCGCGTCGCCGTACTGCCACACCCTGCTGGGCGAGCTGCAGCGGCTGCAGGCGAAATTCCCGCTGGGCCTGTCGCTCATCGGCATCCACCTGCCGCGCTTTGATTCCGAACTCGACGGCCGCCTGGTGCTCAAGGCCGCCAACCGGCTGGGCCTGCCGTTCCCGGTGGCCAACGACCGTGGCTGGAGCACCTGGCAGCACTACGGCATCCAGTCCTGGCCGTCGGTGGCGCTGGTCGACACCCGTGGCCGCCTGCGTGAACTGTTCACCGGCGACGACCAGGCCGGCCGCCTGGAAACCGCCATCCAGGGCCTGATCGATGAAGTCGGCGGTGCCCTGGTGCAGACCGACCCGCCGCGCCGGCTCGGCGCCGAAGCGCGGCTGCCGCTGTCCTTCCCGTCCGGCCTGGCGGTCGGCGAAAACCACCTGTACGTGGCCGACACCGGCCACCACCGAATCCTTGAGTGCACCCACTCGGGCCGCGTCCTGCGCGAATTCGGCACCGGCCACGGCGACCTGGTCGACGGCGCACCGGAAGACGCGGCGTTCCGGCATCCGCGCGGCCTGTGCCTGGTGCGCGAATCGTTGTACGTGGCCGACACCGGCAACCACGCCCTGCGCCGCATCCGCCTGCTCGACGGCGCGGTCGAAACCCTGGCCGGCACCGGTCTCCCGGGCACGCCCCGCGAAGGCAGCGGCAAGGCCTCGGAGCTGCCCCTGAACCAACCCTGGGACGTGGTCGGCAACCTCGACCGCATCTACATCGCCATGGCCGGCGCCAACCAGGTCTGGGAGTTCGAACTGGGCGAAGCCCGGCTCAAACTCACCGCCGGCTCGGGTGAACTGGGCCTTGCCGACGGCCCGGCCCACGGCGCGATGTTCGCGCACCCGGCGGCGCTGGCGCAGGTGCAGCAGACGCTCTACATCGCCGATGCCGCCAGCTCCGCGATCCGTTCGCTGCAGATCACCCAGGGCCAGGTGCAGACCCTGGTGGGGCAGGGCCTGTACGAGTTCGGCGACCAGGACGGACAGCGCCGCGAGGCGCGCCTGCAATACCCGCTGGCGCTGGCCCTCGACCCGTCCAGCCCGGTGCTGTGGATCGCCGACAGCTACAACGGCAGCCTGCGCCGCCTGCGCCTGGGCGGCGGCGACGTCAGCACGCATCCGCTGGCGCAGCAGCTCGAACAGCCTGCGGCCCTCGCCGCCGCGCCGGGTTCGCTGTGGATCGCCAACTCCGGCGCGCACGAAGTGCTGCGCTACGACCTGGGCACCGGCAAGCTCGGCCGGCTGCCGATCGGCGAATGACCGACGGGCCGGCGCAAGCCGGGGAATTCGACGGCAAGGCCTTCGTTCGCCAGCTGACCCCGGCGCCGGGCGTCTATCGCATGCTGGCCGCCGACGGCTCGGTGCTTTACGTGGGCAAGGCTGCGTCGCTGAAAAAGCGCGTCGCCAGTTATTTCCTCAAGGAACAGCCCTCACGCCGCATCGCCCTGATGGTGGCGCAGATCGCCGGCATCGAAGTCACGATCACGCGCACCGAAAGCGAGGCGCTGATCCTCGAGAACCAGCTGATCAAGTCGCTGCGGCCGCGTTACAACGTGCTGCTGCGCGACGACAAGAGTTACCCGCACATCGTGCTTACCGACGAAACCTGGCCACGCCTGGCCTACCAGCGCGGGCCGCGCTCGGTGCCCGGGCGCTATTTCGGGCCGTTCACCAGCTCGGGCGCCGTGCGTGAAACCCTCGACCTGATGTTCAAACTCTTCAAGCTGCGCAGCTGCGAGGACAGCGTCTTCCGCAACCGCAGCCGGCCCTGCCTGCAGCACCAGATCGGCCGCTGCAGCGCGCCCTGCGTCGGACTGGTGCCGACCCGCGAATACGACGCCACGGTGCGGCGCGCGGCGCTGTTCCTGGAAGGCCGCAGCACCGAACTGGTGGATGAACTGGGCCAGGCCATGGAAGCGGCCAGTGCCCGCCTGGAGTTCGAACAGGCGGCCCAGCTGCGCGACCAGATCGCCGCGATCCGGCGCATCCAGGCCCGCCAGTACGTCGAAGGCGAACAGGTGGAGATGGACGTGCTGGCCTGCGTGCTCGACCGCGGCCAGGCCTGCGTGCTGCTGATGGCCTTCCGCAACGGCTACAACCAGGGCACGCGCAGTTTTTTCCCCAAGGCCAACGGCGCCGAATCCTGCGAAGAGGTGCTGGGGGCCTTTGTCGCCCAGCATTACCTTGAACACCGGCCGCCGCGCGAAATCGTGCTCAGCCACGCCATCGCCGACCAGGCCCTGCTGCAGGAGGTGCTGGCCAGCCAGGCAGGCCGCAAGGTCGAAATCAAGTCGTCGGTGCGCGGCGAACGCGCCCGTTACCTCGACATCGCCCGCCAGAATGCCGCCCTGGCCCTGGGCACCGAACTGGCCAGCAGCGCCAGCCAGCGCGCCCGGCTGGCCTCGCTGCAGGAACTGCTGGGCCTGGCTCAAACCCCGGCGCGCATCGAGTGTTTCGACATCAGCCACACCATGGGCGAGGCCACCGTCGCCTCCTGCGTGGTCTTCGACGCCGAAGGCCCGGTGCGCGGGCAATACCGCCGCTACAACATCAGCGGCATCGAACCCGGCGACGACTACGCGGCGATGCACCAGGCCCTGGAACGGCGCTTCCGCCGCGGCATGGAAGACGGCGTGCTGCCGGACCTGCTGCTGATCGACGGCGGCGCCGGCCAGCTGGCGCAGGCGCGTTCGGTGCTCGAAGCCCTGGGCGTCACCGGCGTGGCCATGGTCGGCGTCGCCAAGGGCGAAGCGAGGCGGGCAGGGCACGAAGCGCTGGTTTTCCCCGACGGCCGCGAGATCCGGCCAGGCGCCGCATCGCCCGGCCTGCAGCTGGTGCAGCAGGTGCGCGACGAGGCGCATCGTTTTGCGATCACCGGCCATCGTGGCAAACGCCAGAAAACCCGCGAGACCAGCCGGCTCGAGGACATCCCGGGCATCGGCCCGCGTCGGCGTGCGGCATTGCTCAAACACTTCGGCGGGCTGGCCGGACTGCGCGAGGCCGGGGTCGAGGAAATCGCGCGTGCCGAGGGCGTGAGTGCCGCGCTGGCGCAGCGCATCTACGATGCCCTGCATGGACTTGAGCCATAATCGCGCGATCCCGACGCCGGCGAACCGATGACCCTGACAATCCCGACCATGCTCACCATCTTCCGGATCCTGCTGATTCCGGTGCTGGTGGTCGTGTTCTACCTGCCCTACGGCTGGACCAACATCGCGGCGGCGGCAGTGTTCATCCTGGGGGCGGTGACGGACTGGGCGGACGGCTGGATCGCCCGGCGCTACGGCATGTATTCGGCCTTCGGCGCCTTCCTGGACCCGGTCGCCGACAAGCTGACGGTCGCTTTCGCGCTGCTGCTGGTGGTCGAGCGTTACCCGACCCCGCTGATGGCCATGCTGTCGGCGGTCATCATCGGCCGCGAGATCACCATCTCGGCGCTGCGTGAATGGATGGCGCAGATGGGCGCCCACGGCCTGGTCAAGGTGGCCGCGCTGGGCAAGATAAAAACCATCGTGCAGATGACCGCGATCAGCTGCCTGCTGTTCCAGGAAGACCTGCTGGGCCTGCCGGTGTTCCGCATCGGTGAATGGCTGCTGGCGGTGGCCGCGGCCCTGACCCTGTGGTCGGGCTGGGATTACCTGCGGGCGGCCTGGCCGACCATGCGCAAGAAAGGTTGAAGCGAAAAAAGTATTGACAGGGACCCGCCCGATCCCCAAAATACGCGTCTCTTGCGGGAATAGCTCAGTTGGTAGAGCACGACCTTGCCAAGGTCGGGGTCGCGAGTTCGAGTCTCGTTTCCCGCTCCAGTTTCAGACAAAGCCCCGTTCGCCGGGGTTTTGTTTTTTCCGGGTCCGCCGCGCTAAGCTTGGCCCCGGATTCGCTTCCCGGCCGGGTGGCAGAGTGGTTATGCAGCGGACTGCAAATCCGCGTACGCCGGTTCAATTCCGACCTCGGCCTCCATTTCAAACCGCGCTACGGCGCGGTTTTCTTTATCCCGACCCTCCCGCCGCCCGGTCCGCAATCCGGGGTCTTGGTCCGCAATTCAGCGGGTCGGTGTCACCTTCTGTCCCTTGCGCTTCCGGACATAGTGCTCGGTCATTACGACCGAAGCGTGGCCCAGCTGCTGCTGCGCCTGCCGGATATCGCCCGCCGACTCGGTCTTGTCGGTGCCGGCCTTCGCGCGCAAATCCCTGAACTGTAGTCCCTCAATGCCGGCCTTCTCGCACGCGGCTACCCAGCGACGCGACATTGCGTTGACGCCGAGCGCACGCCCGCTTTCGTTCACGATCAGCCGCGTGTTGTGCACCTTGTGCCCGGCCTTTCGAACGCGGATCCGCGCCAGCAGCTCGCCGAGCTCGCCGGCGACCTGGATCCGCAGCTTCGAACCGGTCTTGCCCTGGCGCACGTGCACGACGCCGTCGCGAAGATCCATCTCGGTCATGCGCAGCACGTCGGCCGGGCGCTGGCCGGTGAGGTAAGCCAGATCCATGGCATCGCGCAGGCACACGTCGGCGTGCTTCCAGATCGCCTGGAAGTCGACGTCCTCGACGTAGACGTCGCGGCCCGTCTCCTTGAAGCCCTTGATGCCGGCGCACGGGTTGGGCAGGGAGGTGTAGCCCTTGTCGCGGGCGAAGTTCCAGATGTGCGAGAGCAGGGCCTTTTCCCGGTTCGCGCGCACCAGGCCCTTGCCGCTCTTCGTGCGCCAGGTCATGTACTGCCGGACATTGACGGGCTCGATCGCCTCGAGCGGCGCCGGCGGATCGTCGAAGAAGGCCAGCAGCTTGGCCAGCTCGCGCAGGTTGTCGCGCTGGGTGCGGTCGGCCTTCGTGGGGAGTACGTGCTCCCGGTACCGCTCGGCCACCCACCGGAAGGTGATCACCGCCTGCAGCGGCACCGTCTGCTCGCGCTCGAGCTCGGCCCAGCGCTTGATGGCCAGGCCGTAGTCGCAGCCCAGCGGCTCCTCGCGGCGCGGCGTGCCGCCGTGGTCGTAGTAGTAGTAGATCTTCCCGGAGGCCTTTCGGCGTAGCCGCAGGCGAGGGATGGCATTCGGACGTGACGGGCGTCGACCCATGCGCTAGGGGGCCTTATTCGGACTCCAACGCGGCTTATCCTGCGCTGGCGCCGGGGTGGGATCAATGGCTGATCGAGGGACGACCGGCCAGCCGTGGTCGTCCAGGTAGTGCCGGATTCCGTTCTTGACCAAGAACCGCACCTGCCGCCGCCTCTGGGGGCTACGGGCCAGCTCCGCGATCTCGGACTTGGAAAGGCACAGAGCCATGGTCAGGCCACCTCCAGGCCTCGGCAACCCTCGGTCGCCAGCACCAGGCCGACGCAGGGGACCAGGTCCCGGCCGCGCGCCCGAACACCGACCGCGGGCAGCTCCGGCCAGTCGATCGGTGCCATGACCCCCTCGCTGGTGCGAAGGATCTCACCCCGCTGCTCCAGGTGGGCGCAGGCGCTGGCCACGCGCCGCGGGTCGGCACCCAGGGTCGCGGTGAGGCTCTGCAGGGACTGAGGGCGCTCGGCGCGCAGCACGAGCTCGAGGACCCGTTCAACAACAGTCATGGTGGGCTATCCTCCGGCAATGGCTGGATTCCGTGGGGCATTGGAGCGGGTTATGAACTGGGCGATCCCGATTCTTGTGATCGGGACTGCCATGGTCATGGGCGTTGCATTGGGCCTGCTGATGGCCACTGGCGAAGGGGCTGAAATCTGGGCCCAGATCGCAGGCGCTGCGCTGGGAGCTTTTATCGCCGTCTTGGGTGCTTTCGCCCTCGGCGAGGTGCGCGAGGCGAAAACTCGGCGCTTGCTTCGTGACGCCGTGGTGGCGGCCGTCGATGCGATCGCGAGCGAGGCAAGGGGGCTTGCTGGTCTTCGGCGCGACCATCAGAACCTCGACGTTCAGTACATGTTTGGTCGGTCCCACGCTGAGGGCGTCGTTTCGAGATTGGAGTACCTGGAACGATTCGGCCCTTGCCTTGAGCTTGGCGACTACGATCTGCTCCGCGCGCTGGCAGAGGTGCGCGCCCGATCGCGCCGCATTGGTGACATTCTCCAGGTGATGCATAACGAGCCACCGGTGCCCATTCAAGGCATGCAGATCGCCGTGCCGGTCCTCAAAGACAACCGGGTCCGGATGCTCGAAGCAGCCGGCGAACAGCTGGCCACTGCCTGCGACGCCGTGACAACCCGAATCGGTCAGAACCGAGCTCATGCGTCCACCGGGTAGTCGTCGTGCAGCTGGCCGTCGAGCAGGCGGCCGGCGGCCTTCTTGCCGACGCGCGCCATGACAGTCGGCCTACAGGTCGGCACGCGCTTCTGTCGATCGGCCGCGGCCATTGCCGGCAGAGTCCAGTTGTGAAGGACCCTGCCGTCGTCCAAGACCGCCGCGGTGGTGGTGGATCCGGCCGAGCCCTCCTGCCATTCCCCCCACTGCTTGAACAGGAACGGCACGCCGGCAGCCGCGCACTGGTCGCGCAGCGATCGCGCCCAGTCGGGATGCATCGGCCTCGCACCGGCGCCGGATTCGCCGCCGGCGACGACCCAGTCGATGCCGTGGGCCCTGGTGCTCACCCAGCCCTGAGGCCCGCCACTTTCGTGCCCCTCTTCGTCCAGGGCGTCCCGCAGGTCCACCGCCCCCAGTAGTGGCTCGGCGGAGATCCACCGCACCGCGGCCGGCGTCTGCAGCAGCAGCGGGATTCGCTCGTCGGCCGCGGCCTGGTCCTCGACGCTGACGCCGAGCCAGACGTTGGGAAGTGGCCAGGCGTCGCGGAAAAACAGGGGCGCATCTGCAGGGCGTTCACCGCTGGGAACGCCATCCCGGGTCACGTAGCCATCCCACGCCGGACTGGGCTTGAACCGCTGGAGGTAGGACAGCATCCGCGCTGGCCGCTTGGACAGCACCTGGAAGGAGTGCTCGGGCGCGTAGCGCATGACCATGAACACCCGGTCGATCCACTCGTCGGGCACGTTCTCGTGGAACAGGTCACCGTGGGCACAGACGAAGATGCGCCGCGGCCGGCGCCAGCGCAGCGGCTGGTCGAGCCATTCCTCGTTGAGCCGCACCTGGCCGTTCCAGACGGGCCCGGCCTTGGTCTCGACCGTGAGGCCAGCGCGGCTGGGGTGGTGCTGCAGGCGGGTGCCGGCCAGCTTCATGGCGTAGCAATGCTTGCAGCCGGCCGACACCACGCTGCAGCCCGTGATTGGGTTCCAGGTTGCGTCGGTCCACTCGATGTGGGTGTGGTCAGCCATGGTTGTCCCTCAGGATCGCCCTGTCCGGCTCGGTGGCCTGGTCGCGGTCCTCCAGAAGGGCCGCGAGCGGGCGAAGCAAACAGTCGCCGCAGATCACGATCTCCGAGGTGTCCAGGGGAATAGCCAGGTCTTCGTTGGTACCCATGACGCTAGCGAGCGCGGCGCCAATCTGCATTTCAAGTCCGGCCTGGCGCTGGATCGCCCGGGGGTCGAGAACAAGGCGATCCACGGTCACCCGATAGACCAGCGGTCCCCCCTTCGCGAGGCCCTTGCCGCAAGCCGCGCAGGGGCGAAGGTCTCGACGCTTGAGCCCACTAGCCACGGCCGGCCACCTCGAAGGCTTCGGAAATCGGCGGCAAGGGGCACCAGCGGATGAACTCGAACTTGTGCTCGTTGGGGTAGATCCAGACGCCGCGGCTCCGGCCAGCTGTCATAACGACCAGCCCCGCGCCGCCGCCACAGCAGGTCATGCGCGCCAGGATCGCCACGCCGGCCGTGTCTTGCGGCGCAGATTCGATCGGCCGCCAGGCATCGGCCGCCGCCGCCGCGGCAACCTTGGCCGTGTCGAGCTCGGCCTTAGCAGCGACCAGCTCCGCGCGAACGTCTTGGCCTGCGAAGTAGGGGCCGTGTGAAGTGACGGTTGGCAGGAAGCGCTCGGGGTCCACCAGGTCGGCGTCGGGGGACATGAAATGTGCCTTCCAAGGCGCCACCACCACGAGCACGAAGTTGAGCTCAGGGCGCTGCGTGTCGCCAAGGACATAGATCCCGGGCGTCTCCATCATCGCGCGCACCGCGGGCGTCAGGAGGTCGATTTCCTCAGCCTGGCCGACGAGGAGGAGGTTGCGTTTAGTCATTGGGGGCCTCGAGCTTTGGCAGCAGGTTCTGGCTTTTCACGTGGTCGATTACCGACACGCCGTTGGGAAGGAGGATGTGCGACAGGAACGCGGCCTCGAAGGACATCATTCCGATCTCGATGGCGGTCACCTGACCCTTCACCCAGTCGCGCAGGATCGAATAGACCGCGATTGCGCCGATGCCGAGGGCCTTCGCCTCGTAGTCGGCCTTGCTGATCCGGTGGCGGCTGGGGTTGTAGGGGTGCTCTCGCAGCCAGGCCGCGGCATAGCCACGCGAGCTGGCCTTGAGCATCACGCACCGGCCCCGGTGTTCGAACTGGACGAAGAGCTCGCCCGTGTCGAAGTCCT
>NZ_CAXBJS010000076.1:0-12772 GCF_963976025.1 uncultured Arenimonas sp. | reverse complement strand
CAGCGAGCCCCTGCTTGGCCGTGTGCGCCGCGTCGAGCCGGCCGGCTTCACCAAGGTTTCGGCCCTGGGCGTGGAAGAACAGCGCGTCTGGGTGATCGTCGAGATCACCAGCGATCGCGAGCGCTGGCAACGCCTTGGCGACGCCTACCGCGTCAATGCGCACTTCGCGCTGGAAAGCCGGACCGACGTGCTGCGGGTTCCCGGCAGCGCCCTGTTCCGGGGCGACGATGGCGGCTGGGCCGTCTTCCGCGTGCAGGGCGGCAAGGTGTCGCTGGCTTCCGTCGAACGTGGTTTGCAGGGCGGGGCCTGGGTCGAGGTCCTGGCCGGCCTGGGCGAAGGCGAC
Source organism: uncultured Arenimonas sp. (assembly GCF_963976025.1). Taxonomy (NCBI): domain Bacteria; kingdom Pseudomonadati; phylum Pseudomonadota; class Gammaproteobacteria; order Lysobacterales; family Lysobacteraceae; genus Arenimonas; species uncultured Arenimonas sp. The sequence goes on along the minus strand of NZ_CAXBJS010000076.1, from coordinate 12,429 downwards.
ATCGTTGTCGTGCATCCTGACCGCGCCCTCACGGACGGCAGCCGCGTGCGGGTGCGCCAGGGCAGTTAGAGCACCGCGCCCTGGGCAATGCCGTGGCGGGTGCGGCGCTCGTAGGCGCCGTCGCGCACCGAATGCCGCAGCTGGGCGCGGAAGAAGACCCGCTGCGCTTCGCGGCGCAGGTCCTGGCAGCTGTCCTGCACGCCAAGTCCCGTCAGGCCCTCGTGCAGGTAACGCGCGCTGTCGACGGCGATGTCGCGGTGCCCTTCTTCGTGACGCTCAAGCGCGTCGCGCATGCGCTGCCAGTCTTCCGCGATCGACTTCGGCGGCGAACCGTCGTGCGCCCACTCCGGCAGGTGGATGGTGACGTCCAGGCTGACCACCAGGCCCTTCAGCCGGCAGCCGCCCGGCACCGGCTCGAGTTCGTAGCGCATGCCCAGGTCCTGGGCGGTGCGGGCGACCGAACCGCCGCCATCGCCTTCATCCACTTCGCTGGCCTGCGCGTGCCGCAGCGCCGAACGCAGCTCGCGACGCGTGGACCCGCGCACCGGATAGGTTTCGCGCCGTTCGTTGTACTCAAGGCCCGGCGGGAACTGGCTTGCCGGATCGGCGGCGGCCAGCATCAGGCCGGCGATCAGTACCATCATCGTGAAACCTCCTTGTCCCAGCCCTGCAGGCAAAGGTCCTTTTCGATCCACATCTGGTTGAGCCAGGCCTGGAAGCGCCGGCGGTAGTCGCGGTCGCCTTCGTAATCGGCGCCGACGAACCCTTCTGGAATGGGCCGTTCGACCACGCGCACGCGCACGGTGCGGATGCGGTCGGCGAACAGGTCGGCCAGGCTGGGCTGGGCGCGATCGTAGTGCACCGTGACGTCCAGCACGCCGTCGAGCGCGTCACCCATGGCGCCCAGCACGAAGGCCGCACCACCGGCCTTGGGCCGCAGCAGGTGCCGGTAGGTGCTGCCCTGTGCGGCGTGTTTGGCCGGCGTGAAACGCGTGCCTTCGACGAAGTTCATGATCGACACCGGCAGGTGCCGGAATTTTTCGCAGGCCCGGCGCGTTGCCGCCAGGTCGCGCCCGGCCAGTTCGGGCCGGCGCGCCAGCTGGCTCTTGGTCGCGCGCTGCATGAACGGAAAATCCAGCGCCCACCAGCACAGGCCCAGCACCGGCACCCAGATCAGCTGGCGCTTGAGGAAGAAGCGCAGCAGCGGGATGCGCCGGTTGAAGATCTTCTGCAGCACCGGGATGTCCACCCAGCTGCGGTGGTTGGCCAGCACCAGGTAGTGGCCGCCTGGCCGCAGGGTTTCCAGGCCCTCGACCAGGAAGCGGGTGCGGGTGAAGCCGTCGATCATGGCGCTGTTCATCGCGATCCAGCTTTCGGCGATGCCCGGCAGCCGGCGCTCGAGCCAGCGCTGCAGCACCGGCACCGGCAGCAACTTCAGCAGCCCCGCGACGATGAGCACCGGACCATGCACCAGGGTGTTGGCGATGAAACCCAGCGCGGCCAGCGGCACGCGCAGCGCCGACGGCAGGCGCAGGAACAGGGATCGCGGCGCCGGCACTGCCGATCCGGACGACTCAGCCATGGGCGAAAAACAGGAAAGGCAGTGTCACCAGGCCCAGCATCAGCAGGATGCCCAGCACGGTCGCCAGGGCGCGCAGCGGATCTTCGCGGAACGCCGACCAGGCGCTGGGCGCACGGCCCTCGGCAATGGCCTGGGCGCGTTCGCGGCGCATGCGCTCGCCACGCTCCGCCTGGTAGGTGGCCAGGTATGCCTTCGCCACATCGGCCTGGCTGTCGTCGGGCAGCCACAGTCCGCCGCCGGAAACGCCCCAGAGGCTGGGTTTGGTTTCGTAGTAGTCGATACGGTGGTCTTCAAGCAGCGAACGGACTTCGTCGGCTTCGTCGTCGGGCACGTTTCGCAGGTTGAGCAGCAGGGTCGGCATGGTCAGTCGCCCTGCTTCGATTCGGTGTCCGGATGCCGGGCCCGCAGGAACTGCACGAGGCCGTCGAGCTGCAAGGCCTGCACCCGGTCAACCACCGGCGCGAACGCCGACAGGTCGTCGGGGCTGTAGCCGCCGGCGCGATACCACAGCGTGATGCGGGTGCCGCCCTCCTCGGCCGGCGCCAGGCGGAACTCAAGCGTGCCGTCCAGGCCCATGCCCTTGGCCGACTCGCCCCACCAGGTGGGGTCCGCAGGCCACCAGACGCCCACGTGGTTGACCAGCGCGTCCCAGGTTTCATCCGCCGACGAGGGCACCAGGGCACTGTTCTCAAGCGTGAATCCTTCCGGCCGGCTGTCCTTGACCTCGCCGGCCGCGGGCAGCGGCAGCAGGCAGGCCAACAGGGCAATCACGGGCAAACGCATGGGCAATCTCCGGCTCGGTGCCCCATTTAGCCCGCCCCGGGCCGGCGCTGGCAAGCCCGGATCAGGGCGGGGAAGCGCGCAGTTCAGCCAGGCGTTCGCGCTGTTCCTCAGTGAAAGCGTGTTCGGTCAGCAGGCGCTGGCCGTCCGGTGTCTGCAGGGCCAGCGGCAGCACCCGCACGCGCACCGGCGTGCCTTCGGGCGGCGCCCTGAGCGCCCAGTCACTGTCCCCGCGCGGTGTCATCGTCACCGCATCGCCGCCGCCCGGCGCCAGCGGGTCGGCCAGCGGCACGTCGAAGACCTGGTCGAGCCAGGGACCGCCCCCGCTTTCGTTGGCGAAGGTCGCCAGCAGCGAAACCCGCGCCACCGTGACCGTGCTGCCATTGGCCAGCGCCACCTTCACCGTCGGCACCTGCTGGCCGGACAAGGGGTCGGGCCCGTGGCCGTAGCTGGCCTGCAGCACTTCGAAGCCGGCCACGGCCTCGCGGGACGCAGCCACCTGCGCCTCCAGGCGTTCAAGCTCGGCGCGCTCGGCGGCCACGGCCGGGTCCGTGGCCGCCCCGGCATCCGCAGGATCACTGGCCTGGCAGCCCAGCAGGCCGGCAACCAGCAGCATTAGGAGGACGTTTCTCAACATGGGGGGCTCCGTAAAAGGGAAATCGCAGGCACGCCACGGCGTTTACAGGGTCAGTCTAGGCGCAGCTCCGTGGCCGCGGACAGCCGCCCGGCGGCCCGGGCCTCCCCTTCGGCGGCGCGGGGATGCCAGAATCGGGGCCTGTTTTTGTCCGGAACCGCCCATGGCCTCCAGCCTGCTTGCCCTGCTCGACGACATCGCCACCCTGCTCGACGACGTGTCGGTGATGACCAAGGTCGCGACCAAAAAAACCGCCGGCGTGCTGGGCGACGACCTGGCGCTCAATGCCCAGCAGGTGGCGGGGGTGAAGCCGGATCGCGAACTGCCGGTGGTGTGGGCGGTGTTCAAGGGCTCGGCGCGCAACAAGCTCATCCTGGTGCCCGGTGCGCTCGCCATCGCCGCCTTCGAGGCCTGGCTGCGCGGCCGCGGCTGGGACATCCCGATCATCGTCACGCTGATGCTGATCGGCGGCGCTTTCCTGTGTTACGAGGGCGTGGAAAAGCTGGCGCACAAGTTCCTGCATTCCCCGGAGGAAGACGAAGCCGAGGTCGCGCGGCTCCTGGAGGCGGCCGCGGACGAAAAGATCGACCTGGTCGCTTTCGAGAAGAACAAGATCAAGGGCGCCATACGCACCGACTTCATCCTTTCCGCCGAGATCATCGTGCTCACCCTGGGCACCGTCGCCGGCCGGGAATTCAGCGTCCAGATCGGCGTGCTGGTGGCGATTGCCGCGCTGATGACCGTCGGCGTGTACGGCCTGGTCGCCGGCATCGTCAAGCTCGACGACGCCGGCCTGCACCTGAGCAAGCGCCCAGGCAGCGGCTCGATCCGCGCCTTTGGCCGCGGCATCCTCTACAGCGCGCCCTGGCTGATGAAATTCCTGTCGGTGGCCGGCACCGCGGCGATGTTCCTGGTCGGCGGCGGCATCTTCACCCACTCCATTCCGTTCCTGCACCACCTGGCCGGGGCGGCGATTCCCGAGGGTGCGCTGGGCATGCCGGTGACCCTGGTGGTGGACGCCGTGGTCGGCATCCTGGTGGGCATCATCGTGGTGGCGGCGATCACCGCCTGGGGCAAGCTGCGCGGCAAACCTGCCGCGCACTGAACCGCTCAGGGAAGGGCCAGGCGCGCCTTCGGCTGCACGCGGCCGTCGCGCCAGGCTGCCTCGACCAGCAGGCTGCCGCTCAAGGCGAACACGCGCCCGCCTATGAAGAAGGTGCGGACATTGCCGTACCAGTCCCAGCAATCCCCGCAGCTGCGGCCGTCGGGATCCTGCATTTCCAGTTCGCCGGCGCCGGACAGGGAACTGCCCTCGATGCGGGCATAAATCAGATCGGAAGCGAGCTCGTCCGGCCATTGTTCGCTGGAGATCGCGGCCCCCGGCCAGGCCGGCACGCCCAGCAGCAGCGGGCCACCTGGCAATCGGCCGATGTTCACCGCATGGCTCCGGCCCTCCGAGGTCACGTAGCCGGGCCAGGCCAGCGCATCCAGCCGCCGGGGCCGCGGCGCGGCGCTGAGAAGACTCGCGCCGGCACCACCTCCATGCACCAGACCGATCGCCAGCATGGCGTCGTCCGCCGGCTGCAGGAACTGCACGGAATGGCCCACCTGCACGGAGCCAAGCTGGCCGTCGTCCAGGCCCAGCGCCCACACCAGCCCGGAGGTCGGCGTGCCCTGCCCCCGCCAACTGGGCTCGCCGAACCACACCACGTTGCGGTGGAAGCGTACGGTGCTGGCGGCGCCCGGCACCTCGGCGACCGCACGCGGCGGCGGCGGTTCGCCCGCGAAACCGGAAAAATCACCCGCTCCGAGGCGATACAGGCCATAACGCGTGGTCTCGATGTCGTCGTCGTGCACGCCCGCCCGGGCCATGAGCCACAGGCTGCCGTCCGCGTCTTCGCGGAACTGGAAGGCCTGGTCGATGCTGCCATGCACGGTCGCCACCGCGGGCGGCGCCTGTCCGAAAGGCACCCGCAGGATGACCGTCCGCACCAGCGGCCAGGCTTCGGGGGGCAGTGAGTCGTCGGCCGGATGCATCAGGCTGGTTCGATAGGCCTCCGGCGCCAGGCCACCCAGGGCGAGGTAGGCATGCCGCGCCGTCACGTAAAGCTCCGAACGGCCGCTGGCCAGGAAACCCGCGCTGCGACACGCCAGGCGCTCGCCTTCCAGGCCCGCGAGCGGACACTGGAGCACGACGTGCAAACCCGGGAATGCGCCGGGAAGCATGGGGTAATACAAGTCCGTGGCTTCGAGCAGTGGCGTCCAGGCCGGCGCGGCCACGTCGCGCCGCGACCACTCGGGCCAGGCCATGTCGCCGGAAAGTTGCAGCGGCAGGTTCAGGCTCAGCAGCAGGTTGTCGCCCTGCAGCCGCGCGCCATAGTTGTCGCCGTCGAAGTAGTCGTTGCTGCGCAGCCAGAAACGCGCGTCGCGCTGCAGGCGGCCGTGGTCGTCAAGGGTGAACAGCTGAAGTTCGGCCACCGGCTGGACTTCACCGTAGTTGAAGCCAAGCAGCAGCACCCGCGGTCCGAAGGTCAGGATTTCGTCGAACCAGATGTCGTCGTCGCTGTCGTCGGCCAGCCGCAGGCTGCTGGCGTGCTCGAGGACGTGCGTGCCGTCGCGCGCGATCCGCACCACGTGCAAGGTGCCGCCGCGCAGCACCAGCAGGAAGTCGCCCGACTTCTTCACGAAGTCGCCTTCGTCGACACCGCCCTCCTGGTTGTTGGTGATCAGGTCGCGCGGATCCAGGCGCGAACCGGTGACCTCGATGGTCTCGAGCACGTCGGAATCGTCGTCCGGCCGGCCGCCCTTGCAGCGCAGCCAGGCCGGCCTTTCCGCCTTGGGCCGCCGGCACTGGCGCCGCCGGTCCTGCTCGTCCTCCAGGGCAGCGAGACGTTCTCCGTTGGCGAGCAGCTGGTCGAGTTCGGCCACCGAGCCGACTTTCCGCAGGACCGGCGATGCCGTCGCGTCCGCGGCGTGGCCGAGCTCACGGCGTTCAATGGCCGCACAGCCGGACAACAGCGCGAGTGCGGCGACCAGACAGGCGAAGGGCCGCACGTTCATCGAACCACGTGCCACTGGGTCTGCCGTCCAGCCGGGAAGCCGAGTGTCCCGCCGTCGAAGAAACCGCCCTGTTCGAGCTTCACCTGCACCCAGGTGTCGCCCCATTCGGGCACGGGCGAACGCACGTTGCCTTCGATGGCGTAAGCCGTTGACGGATGCAGCGGCCATTCGCTGCCCGGCGTGCCGCCCTGCTGGGCGTCCCACATGCCGATGGTCGGGCCGGCGGCATGGCCGAAGAAACCCAGCGGATGGGTGTAGGTGCTGGCCGCCAGCCCTTCCTCTTCAACCGCGGCATGCGTGGCGTGCAGGATCTGGTCGCCGCTGCGGCCGGTGACGAAGTTCGCCGTCAGCAGGTCCTGCCAGCGGTTGCCCGCGGCCAGGGCCTTGCGCAGGCCTTCAGGCACCTCGGTTTCACCTTCGCGCAGCACGTAGCCCATTTCCTGGGTGTCGGTGCACAGCTTCAGGTAACAGCCACCGATGTCGGTGTGCAGCACGTCACCACGTTCGATGATGCCGGTGCTTCCGCAGAAGACGCTGTCGCGGGCGCAGTCGTCGCCGGCGCGCTGGCGGTTGACGTCCGGATGGAACCAGACCGGCATGCCCAGGGATTCGAGACGCTTGCGGATGTACCAGGCCACGTCGTCGGTGTGGGTCTTGCCCGGCTCGATCACCCGATTCGAAAACGCTTCGGCGATGACCGCGCGGGCCGCGGCCATCGCCGCGGCGTGGTGTTCGCGTTCGGACGCCAGCCGGGTTTCGGTCCAGCGCACCACCAGGTCCTGCGCCGACACCAGCCGGTTTTCGTAGCCTTCCGGCAGTACCGCCAACAGGCGCTGGTGCAGGCCATGGCTGAGGCCGTCGGCGATGGCCCAGTCGCGTGAGACATTGATTCCGATGCGCCTGGGCTCGCGGTCGGCGATCAGCTGGCCCAGGGCCTGCCACTGTTCATCCAGGTCGCCGCCGGCCCAGGCCGATTCGTAGGGTCCGCCCAGCGGGTAACGATTGACGGCCAGGCGCTCGATCGATCCGTCCGCGCGGCGATGGAAGGCCAGCAGCGTGGTCCGGCGTGCCGCGAAACTGGGCTGCGGCACCAGGGTGAAATACACCGGGTCTTCGGCGTATTCGCGCGACAGCACCAGCCACATGTCCAGGTCGGCTTCGGCCATCAGCCGTGGCAGCAGGGTTTCAAGCCGTTCCCCGAGGATCTGGTTTTCGACCCCGATGCGCGCCTCGGGAGCCAGCAGCGTCGGCATTGGCGGCGAATCAGGGGCAGCCGCGGCAGGCACTGGCAGGCACAGCAGCAGGGCCAGGCCCAGGGGTTTGCGATACATGGCGTCGTTATTTCCTGATCGTGCGTTGGCCTTGAGCATACCTTCGGCGCGTGCCGGCGTCGGGACTTCCGGCCCATGCATCGTGGCGGCCCACCGAAGCAAGATCAGCCACTCCCCCCGGCTGGTCTTTCCAGGTGCACCTGCAGCGAATCTCCGCGTTTTCCGAGTCCGGCCGGGGCGGCAATCCCGCCGGCGTGGTCCTGGCCGACAGCCTTCCCGACGACGCCACCATGCAGGCGGTGGCCGCCGAGGTCGGATATTCGGAAACCGTTTTCGCCGCACCCGGCGCCGACGCCTGGCGGGTGCGCTACTTTTCGCCGCTGGCCGAAGTGCCCTTCTGCGGGCACGCCACCATCGCACTGGGCGCCGCCCTGGCCGGGCGCGACGGCGACGGCACCTACGCCCTGCAGCTCAACCAGGCGCGCATCCAGGTCCAGGCCTGGCATGAAGACGGGCAGGTCCTGGCGGCGCTGCAGTCGCCGCCCACGCGCAGCCAGGCCCCGGACCCCGGCCTGTTCGCCGCCGCCATGGACCTGTTCGACCTGGGGCCGGCCGAACTCGACCCGCGCCTGCCGCCGACCCTGATGCACGCCGGCGCCGACCACCTGCTGCTCGCCCTGCGCGACCGGCGCCGGCTTGCGCGCATGACCTATTCGCTTGAAGCCGGCCGCCGCCTGATGCAGGACGCCGGCCTGACCACCATTGCCCTGGTCGTTGCCGAAACGCCGCGCAGCTTCCACGCCCGCAACGCCTTCGCCATCGGCGGCGTTTTCGAAGACCCCGCCACCGGCGCCGCGGCTGCCGCGCTGGGCGGCGCCCTGCGCGACCTGGGCTGGCCGCACGGCGGCGCCGTGGAAATCCTGCAGGGCCACGACATGGGCGCACCGTCGCGCCTGCACGTGAGCATTGGCCCCGGTTCCGGGGAGTCGGTGCGGGTCAGCGGCGCAACCCATCGCATCGACGCCGGCTGAGGCCTACTTCTGCAGGAAGTCGATCAGCTGCTTGCGCTGGTTGGGGCCAAGCAGACGCAGCAGCGGCAGCAGCCGGCCGATCACCGCCGGCAGCTTCGGCATCACTTCCTGCACGCGGCCTGCCTGCAGGTGGTCGAGCACCTCGTCCACGCGCACCAGCTCCCTTACCGGCGCCGCAGCGGCGGGTGCAGGCGTGGCGGGCACCACGGGTTCGGTCGCGACCGACGGCCTGGTCGCCACCGGCGCCGGCACCACGGGCACGCCCGACTCACGCGCCACGTCCAGGCGCGCCTGGCAGGCATCCATGGCCTCGTCCGGGCCCAGGCTGGCATCGGTCAGCGGCGTCAGCACGGCGGCGTGCAGCACCACCGCCACCGGCTCGCCTTCGTGCAGCGGCGGGTTGGCCATCACCTCGGCCTGCAGCCGCTCGACCATGGCGGCAATGCCGGCCTCTTCGCCGCCCGGCAGGCTCAGCGCGAAGCTGCCCAGGCCCACCCGCGCGGCAGTATCTTCCTTGCGGATGCGGGCGCGCAGCAGGCGCGCCACCTGCAGCACCAGCGCCTCGGCGACGTCGCGGCCGTTGTGCAGGAAGAAGCGCTGGAAGTCCTCAACGTCCAGCCGCACCAGGCACAGCGGCTGCTGGTGCCGGCGTGCGTAGGCCATGTCCTGGCGCAGGCGCTCCATGAAGCCGGCCTTGTTGGCCAGGCCGGTCAGGCCGTCGAGCATCACCTGTGACTGCAGCTGGCGGGTGACGCGCTGGTAGGTGGAATGGGCGCGGGCACGCGCCACCAGGTCGGAGGTGGTGAAGGGTTTGGTGATGAAGTCGGTGGCGCCCAGGTCCAGCGCCTTCATGCGCGCCGTTTCGTCGTTCTCGGCGCCGGTGACCACGATCACGGGCAGGCCCTGGATGCCGGCGTCCTGGGCGCCGCGGATTTCGCGGAGAAGCTGGTAGCCGTCCATGTTGGGCATGTTGAGGTCGGTGAAGACCACCTGGATGCCGGTGTCGCGCCCGACCTGGCCCCAGGCGTCGGTTCCGTCTTCGGCGGTGATCACGTCGAACTCGTCGCCCAGCATCTTGTGCGCGGCCTTGCGCATCAACTTTGAATCATCCACCACCAGGATGCGGGCCTTGCCCGTGCCCTCGACGCTCATCGCCTGCCCCTGCCGTGACGGTCCCGGGCCACGTTACCGCAAGCCCGCCGGGGAGCCCAAGATCGGGATCACAGTTCCACGCCCGGTCAGGGCTGCCAGTAGAAATCGAGGGTGCCGGTGACCGGCGCCGCGGCGGTTTCGCGGAACAGGCCGTCGCCCCGGGTTTCAAAGCGCACCCGCAACCGGCCCGCCACGTGTTCGACGACAATGACGCCGCTGCCGCTGGGCAACATGCGCCGCCCGCGCGTGGGGTCCGCTTCTTCGGCCAGCACCACTTCGCCCACGCCCGGGCGGGCGTGCTGCTCGGGGTCGCCCAGCGACACCGCCGCGTATTCGCCGGAGAGATCGGCCAGGTCCTCGGCCACGTTCAACACGACGCGGGCATAGAGGCTGTTGCCGGGGTTGGCCAGTTCGAAGCTGTGCGCCACCACGTGCTCGGCCACGCGCGAGCGGCTGTGGCGGACTTCCGGCGTGCGGAAGCCGTAGGACTGTCCGTCCACTTCGAACTGCACCTGGTTGCCACCGGCCGTGGCCTCCCCCGGCGGGGCCGGCTGCGGCGCCGCCGCGCCGGGCGCGCCACCGCCGCCCTGGCCACCGCCCGCCACGCAGCCCGAAAATGCCAGCAGCGCGCCGGCCAACACCTGGATCCGAATCGACATCAAAACCGGCCCGCCACCACGCCCCGCAGGGCTACTACCCAGGAGTTACGCAGGCCTGCGCCCCACCCGGCCACGCGCCGCGCGGCGTCCCGCCACCAGGTAGACCAGCGCGGCCAGCAGCACGGGCGCCGCCGGCAGCAGCCACCAGGTCGACCAGCTGGCGTCCCTGCGTTCGGCCTTGGGTTCAAGCCAGCGCTTGCGCAGCGCATGCAGCTCGGCGTTGGCCTCCATCCTTGCCAGGCCGGCATCAAGTTGGGCCACGAGCTCCGGGCGGGCAGGATTGACGCCGAAGGCGTAGTCGCGCTCCAGCCAGGGCGCGCTGACCGGCTCAACACCCTCCAGGCCCTGCATGGCGATGGCGTACTGGCCGATGTCGGCCGGCAGCAGGGCGAAGTCGGCGTCGCCGCGCGCCACTTCGGCCAGGACCAGGGATTCTTCGTTGACCGGCTGCAGCACGGCGTCGATGCGTTCGTTTATGAGCCACTCCCAGGCCATGCCGCCGAACTGCACGGCAACCCGCCGCCCGGCCAGCTGCGAGGGCTCCTCGATCCATTCGCCGCCGCGGCCAAACAGCACGTGGCTGCGGCGCATGAAGGGCTGGCTGAAGAGGAACCGCTGCTGGCGATCGGGCGAAACGAACATCGGCACCACGTCCAGCTCGCCGCGCTCGAGCCGGTCCAGGGTGCCTCCCCATTCACCAAACTCGAAGCGCAACACCAGGTCCTGGGAACCGGCGATGCCACGCAGAACCGCCATGTCGAAACCAGCCGCCTCGCCGTCGACACCCAGGTAATGGTGCGGCGGATAGTGGGGGTCACCGCCCACCCGTACCGGCCCGGCGGCCTGGGCGATGGCTGCGGCCAGCCACAGTGCGCAGCCGGCCAGCAGGCGTCGGGCGTTGTCTACCTGCACGCCTGCCGGGTTCCGTTGAGGAAGGTGCCGTTGGGGCACTCGCTGGCAAGTTCGGCGCGCAGACGTCGCAGGCGGTCGGAGACCTCGGCGCGTCGCTCGCGGAACTCGGATTCGCGCTGCTTTCGCTCGGCCTGCAGCCTGGCGTCATCGCGGTTGGCAGCCAGGCGCACGTCCAGGCCGGCCATCACGGCGCGGCGCTCGTCCACCACGCCGCGCAGCTCCACTTCGGCGGCTTCGATGTCGGCACCGAGTTGGGCGACCCGATCCATCGGGCCCTCCTCAACCGGCGCGGCCGGCAAGGACGGCGGGGCGCGGACGCGGCGTTCGCGCGTGCGGTCCGGCTTGCTGGCCTGACGGTCCGGTTCGGTGCTGGCCGTTTCGGAATCACTTTCTGCCGCGGGCGACGCCGTCTGCGCCTCGCCTTCGTCCTGCGCCTCGGGCTCGATCGTCGGGTCGGGTTCGAACTCCATGTGCGGCTTCGCGTCACGGTCGCCCGGGCAGGGCTCGTCCTGGTAGCGGGTTTCGCCGTTGATGGTGCATTTATAAACAGCCGCACTGGCCGGCATGGCCAGCAGCGTGGCGGAGGTCAGGAAAAGCGCTTGCAGCAGGCCTCTCATGGGCTGGAAATCCGTTTGGGGGGACCTTGATCATAGGGCACGCAAACCGGCAGGCAACCCGGCCTCGTTCCGCCGGCTTTGGTCTAGACTGGGTTCGAACGCTTCCCCGAAGCCAAGGAGGTTGCAATGGCCAGTACCGCCCGCAAGTCCCCGGCCCGCAAACCGGCGGCGAAAAAAGCCCCCGCGAAAAAGAAGCCGGCCAAGAAGGTAGCCGCCAGCAAGACCGCCGCGAAGAAAAAGCCGGCAAAGAAGCCGGTGGCCAGGAAGGCTGCTGCGAAGAAGTCCACTGCAAAAAAGGCCACCGCGAAGAAGACCACCGCCAAGAAGACTACCGCGAAGAAGGCCACCGCGAAGAAGTCCACGGCCAGGAAGTCCGTCGCAAAGAAATCCGCTGCGAAGAAGTCAACGGCGAAGAAGTCCGTCGCGAAGAAATCGACGGCACGCAAGGCCGCCGCCAAAAAGACGACCGCCCGCAAACCGGCGGCCAGGAAGACGGCTGCCAAAAAGACCAGTGCGAAAAAGTCTCCTGCGAAAAAGTCTCCCGCGCGCAAGGCGGCTGCCAAACCGGCCGCCCGCAAGCCCGTCGCCGCCAAGGTTCCGGCAGCCAAGGCCGCCGCGCCGGCGCCCATGGCCGCTGCAGCGCCCCAGGCCCCTGCGCTGCCGGTCGCTGCCGCCGCCGCCAACGAAACCGGCAAGGGGCCGCAGCAGGCTCGTTCGCAGAAGGCGCACAT
>NZ_CAXBJS010000075.1:0-13233 GCF_963976025.1 uncultured Arenimonas sp. | reverse complement strand
GGCGGGCAATCAGCCCAGGGCCACGCCGCGGATCATGAAGAAGATGCCCGCCGCCATCAGCGCCGAAGCCGGCACGGTGATGATCCAGGCCGCGACGACCTTGAGCATGATCGAACGCTTTACCAGCGCCTGCTTGTGGTAGCGGCGCAGGCTCTTGCGTTCCTGCTTGGAAATCGGGGTCAGGCCGGCTTTGACCTCGCGCTTGAGCTTCTTGATCATCTCCGACTTCTCGGCGCGCGAAGCGGCCTCGAACTTGGAGAAGAAGGCCTCCACCTCGTGCCGCTCGGTTTCGTGCGCGGCGTGGTGGGCTTCGATCTCGGCGATGATGCGCTGGTAGTTGGCCTTGAGGTATTCGCGCAGGAAACCCACGCCGAACACCGCGCCGATGGTGACGTGGGTGGTGGAGATCGGCAGGCCCAGCTGCGAAGCCACGATCACCGTCAGCGTGGCCGCCATGGCGATGCAGTAGGCGCGCATCGGGTCGATATCGGTGATTTCGTTGCCGACCGTCTTGATCAGGCGCGGCCCGTACAGGGCCAGGCCCACCGACAGACCGATGGCGCCCAGCAGCATCACCCACAGCGGCACCGCCACCTTGCCGTGCACGCCTTCGCTGATCAGTGCGTCGTGGATGGCCGCCAGCGGGCCGATGGCATTGGCCACGTCGTTGGAACCGTGGGCGAAGCTGAGCAGGGCCGCCGCGGCCATCAGCGGCAGCGTGAACAGGCGGTTGACCGAGTCGCGGTGGTTTTGCATCGAAGCCGCGCGCCTGGAGATGGCCGCCTTCACCCAGACATAGGCCACCGCGCCGGCGACGGCGCCGATGGCCAGGGCCGGCAGGATGTCCAGCTTCACCAGGGCGCCCAGGCCCTTCACGCACAGGTAGGTCACGAAGGACCAGGCCATCAGCGCCAGCAGTACGGGCACGGTCTGCCCGGACGCCGCCACCAGGTCGGTGCGGTAGGTGATGCGGCGCTTGATCAGGTACAGCAGGCCGGCGGCGATCAGGCCGCCCAGCACTGGCGAAACCACCCAGCTGGCGACGATGCTGCCCATCGTGCCCCAGTTCGCCACGCCCCAGCCGGCCGCGGCGATGCCGCCGCCGAGCACGCCGCCGACGATGGAATGCGTGGTGGACACCGGCGCGCCGATGGCGGTGGCCAGGTTCAGCCACAGGGCCGCCGCCAGCAGGGCCGACATCATCAGCCAGACGAAGGCGCCGGCGTCGGCGATGTTGGCCGGGTCGATGATGCCGCCCTTGATGGTGCCGACCACTTCACCGCCGGCGATGATCGCGCCGGCCGCCTCGAACACGGCCGCGATGGCGATCGCCGTCGAAAGTTTCATCGCCTTCGCGCCGACCGCCGGGCCGACGTTGTTGGCCACGTCGTTGGCGCCGATGTTCATCGCCATGTAGGCGCCGAACGCGGCCGCCACCACCAGGGTCAGGCTGATATGGCCGAACTGCCACCAGACGTAGCCGGTGCTGAGCACCACGAACAGGATGGCCAGGGCCAGCCGGACGGTGCTGATGCGCGAGGAGGCGGGGGCGGTGTCGGGGTTCATGCGGGCGGCAAGTGTAAAAAAAGGTTCACACAGGATGCCAGATTCCCGCCCCCGACTCCTCAAAAACCGCGGTCAGCCACCGCAATCTGTCCTCAGGTCCAGCGCCTTGGCCACATCCCGCCAGTCGAAGGCGGCCACGCCCATGTCGTCGTGCACGGCGTAGAAGACGCCGGCAGGGAAGCGGGCGGTGGCGGCCTGGTGCAGCCAGACACCGTCGGTATTGGCGGTCTTTTCGCCCGCGAAGGCGCCCCGCCAGGCCAGGTCCTGGCGGTCGAAGACGTGGAACAGGCTGCGGTCCTTGAACTGGTCGGTGGCGACCCAGTAGCCGCTGCCGTCCTCGCAGGCCCACAGGGCGATGCCCTCGGCCTGGGCGCTGAAGCGGTCCAGGCCGTGGGTGCGGCCCAGGAAGCCGTCCACCAGGCTGTACTCGCGCAGGGCGGTGCCGGTGGCCGCGTCTTCCTCGGCAACCAGCAGGCGGTCGTTGGCCACGTCGCCCCACAGCGATTCGGGGATACGGATGGCGCCGGCCTCGCTGGTGTCGCCCACGCTGCCAGCGTGCTGCGCGGTCACGGCGCGGGCATTGGTGGTGACGATGAAACGCTGGATGCGCCGGTCGAGTTCGGCCACGGGCGGCACGATGTCTTCGCCCTGTTCGTCTTCGCCGGCCATGTAGGCGTCGGTCACCAGCACTTCCAGGGTGTCGTCCGGCAGCGGCCGCAGCCACAGGCCGTAGGGTTTTTCCAGCACGGCCTCGCCGAAGCTGCCCAGGGCCTCGAAGCCGGGCAGGGCCAGCACCTGCACGCGCTGATTGTCGCGTTCGACCACGAACAGGTAGTCGCCGTGCACGAAAATGCCGTTCGGGCGCTTGAACTGGCCCAGTTCGCTGCCTACGGTGCCGACGCCGCGCAGGCGTTCGCCGGTTTCGCCGTCGTAGACCACCAGGCCCTGGTCGCCTTCCTTGGCGGTGGCGATCAGCCAGGTCTTGCCGTCACCGGCCACCCAGCTGGCCAGCGAATCCACGTTGTCCTCGGGCACGTCGGCGCTGCTGAAGGCCTCGGCCACCACCTGGTGCGGCGTGCCGGCATCGGCCAGCAGCGCGTCCTTTTCCAGTTCATCGGGCTCGCGTTCGTAGATCGACCCGGTTTCGGCAGCGGCGTCCGAAGCGACCGGGGCCTGCGACGACGGCGCGCCGGGCTGGCAGGCCGCCAGGGCCAGGCTGGCGGCAAGGACGGAAAAGGCGAGGCGAGGCGAGGTCATGGCGGGTTCCCGGAACGCGAAAAACCCGGAGTCTGTGGCCGATAGATGACGTGCCTGTTACCACCGCTTGATGCAGGAGCGCCTGAAGGCGCTCCTGCAGGTTGGCTATTTCTTGAGGGGCAGGAAACCGTCGGGGCCGATCATGCGGAACGGCACCGACACCAGCCGCATGCCGCCGTTGACCTGCACGGCGAAGTGCAGGTGCGGGCCACTGGAAAAACCCGTGCTGCCGGCGTAACCCAGCACCTGGCCCAGGTGGATGCGGTCGCCGGTGCGCACGCTGACGCCGCCTTCCTGCAGGTGCGCATACAGCGCCATCGAACCGTCTTCGTGCAGCACCCGCACGAAGTTGGCCTGGCCGGCCAGGGACCGGTCGGCGCCGCCTTCGGCATAGCCCGACATCGTCGCCACCACGGTGCCGTCGCGGGCGGCCAGCACCGGCGTGCCTTCATCCACGATCAGGTCGATGGCGTAGCGGTTGGCCTCGTCGCCGTGGCTGTAGCCGCCGTGGAAACCCTGGCCCAGCTCGAAGTCCGATTCTTCCACCGGCAGCGAATACACCACGTCGCGCGCCTGGACGTGCGGCTGACCGGGCACCGCCAGCAGCCGCAGTTCGTGCCGGGCGCCTTCGGCCACCGGCCACAGGCGCGCCATCGTGGCCTGTTCGCCCGGCGCAAGCACCCGCCGGTTGGGCAGGCCCGGTTCGCTGTCCATGCCCTGCCAGTGGTCGGCCAGCAGCTCGACTTCCAGCGGACCGGCGCTGCGGTTGGCGGCCACGGCCACCTGTTCGCCGCCCTGGCGATGCACCGACAGCTGCGCAAGGTCGGTGGCGCCGACGGGCAGCGAAACCACCAGCAGCAGGGCCAGCAGGCGCTTCATCGTTTGTCCGCCTCGGCCAGCCCGAAATACTCGTCGATGGGCCTGGGTGCGTCGAAGGCATAACCCTGGCCGAAGTCGACGCCCAGCGCCTGCAGCGCCCGCCGCTGGGCTTCGGTTTCGGTGTGTTCGGCAATGGACTTCTTGTCCAGCACGTGGGCGATTTCATTGATCGAGCGCACCACCGCCTCGGCCATCGGCGAATGGTGCATGTCGCGCACGAAGCTGCCGTCGATCTTGAAATAGTCCACGTCCAGCGCACGCAGGTAGTTGAACGAACAAAAGCCCGTGCCGAAATCATCAAGCGCGAACCGGCAGCCCAGTTCGCGCAGCTGGTTGATGAAACGCTGCGCCCGCGCCAGGTCGCGCACGGCGCTGGTTTCGGTCAGTTCGAAGCAAAGGTTACTGGCAGGGAAACTGCTGCGCCGCAGGCGTTCGGCCACGAAGCCGATGAAACCTTCGTCGATCACCGCTTCGCCCGACAGGTTGATGCAGCACGATTCCACCGTGGCGGACTGTTCGGGGTGGCTTTCCAGCCAGGCCAGGGTCTGCGTGATCACTTCGCGATCAATGCGCGTGCCCAGCCGGAAGCGTTCCGCCGCGGGCATGAACTGCGCCGGCTCCAGGCGTTCGCCGGTGCGCGGGTCGTGCAGGCGCAGCAGCACCTCGAAGTGCCGGCCCGAATGGGCCCCGGGCTGCAGCGGCACGATGGACTGGCAGTAGAGGGCCAGGGTGTTTCTCTCCAGCGCCTCGCGGATGCGCACCACCCAGCGCATGGCCGCGGTGCGGTCGAGCAGTTCGCCGGCGTCCAGGCTGGCCAGGCAAACGCGGTTGCCGCCCTGTTCCTTGGCGGTGAAACAGGCGGCGTCGGCCTGGGACAACAATTGCGCATAGTCGGCCTGGCCCGGCAGGAAGGTGACGATGCCGGCGCTGGCGGTGGTGCCCAGCATCTGGCCGTTCCAGCCGCAGCGATAACCTTCGATGGCGCGCAGCAGGGTGCGCATGCGGTCTTCGGCGACCATCGGCGTGCAGTTGCGCAGCAGCAGCGCGAATTCGTCGCCGCCGGTGCGCGCCACCCGGTCTTCGGGGCGCATGTGCGCTGACACCACGCCGGCAACGCCGCGGATCAGCTGGTCGCCGGCGGCGTGGCTGGCGGTGTCGTTGATCAGCTTGAGGTGGTCGAGGTCGAGGTAGGCCAGGGCCATCGGCACGGTCGAGGTTTCCGCCAGCACCGGCCGCATGCCTTCCTCGAAGGCGTTGCGGTTTTCCAGGCCGGTCAGCGGGTCGACGTTGGCGCGGTGCTTCAGGACGCCGGCCGCCACCCGCTGCTGGTGCATGGCGAAGGCCAGCATCAGCGGCAGCGCCGCCACTTCGACCAGGAACACCAGCAGGTACAGGCTGTCGAGCGGGTCGGTGGCGCGCGGATACCCGGCTGTGCCAAAACCCGCCAGGCCGGCGATGAGCAGCATGGTCAGGGCACTGGCGATGGCGGTGAAACGCGGCGGCAGGCGCACGGCGCTCCAGACCATCACGCCCAGCGGCAGCGCCACCAGGCCCAGCGCGTAGTTGCCGCCGTAGCTGCCGCCCCAGGCCATCAGCAGGTAGCTGGCCATCAGGGCGATGTTCCAGCCTAGGCGTTCGGGTTCCGAGGCGTACTCGCTGTCGGGGAAACGCCGGCGCTGGCCGTTGCGCCCCGGCAGCAGCAGCATCACCGCCGGCGCGATGCTGGTGGCGCCCAGCAGGTCGCCCAGCAGCCAGCGCCCGGCCGAAGCCGGCAATTGTTCGGTGAGGATCATGCCGGCGTGGAACATGCCGGTGGTGCCTATCAGCGCACTGACCGTCGCCATCACCAGCGAGCCACCCAGCGCGTGCAGGCCGAAGCGCACCGTCAGCAGGTCGTCCATCGGCTGCCGGCGCATCAGCCAGGCGCCGGCCAGCACGCCCAGGAAATTCGAGGCCATGGACCAGACGATGAAGCTGCGCGGCACCGGTTCGAACAACAGGTGCACCAGCAGCGTGCCCAGCGGCACGAACCAGGCCACCCGCAGGCCGTAGCGCAGTACGCCGGCCAGGCCGACGCCGGCCGCGGGCCAGAACAGCGCAACTTCGTCGGGTCCGCCGCGCAGAAGGCTGGAATAGGCGCCGCCGGCGACATAAAGCGCCAACAGGACCAGCACGACGACAATCCGGCGAAGCGAGGCGGGCATGTCCGGAAGCATAGGCCGGCTGCCCGTCAGGAACTAGTCACGCGCCCGGCCGGGCGGCGGCTTGAGCTTGTCCGAGACCAGCAGGTCCAGCCGGCCGGCCTCGAGCAGGGCTTCGGGGTCGCCGCGCAGGGCTTCCTGCAGTTGCCCCAGGTCGGTGTCTTCACGGGCGCGGAAGGCGGCCCAGCCATTGCGTCCGTGCGCTTTCACGTAATACAGGGCCCGGTCGGCCATTTCGATCATCTGCTCCCAGCCCAGGCCGCCGCGGGCGTCGCGGAACAGCGGGCATTCGATGAAACCCACCGAACAGGTGATGCGCAGCGGCTCGTCGGTGCCGATGTCGAAGCGGTGTTCGGACACGCTGGCGCAGATGCGGTCGCCCAGCATCGGCAGGTGCCGGTTGGGCATCGGCCGGAACACGATGAGGAATTCCTCGCCGCCCCAGCGCGCGATGTAGTCGCCGGTGCGCACCATCCGGCCCAGCACCTGCGCCACTTGCTGCAGCACCCGGTCGCCGGCCTGGTGGCCGTGGGTGTCGTTGATGTCCTTGAAGTGGTCGAGGTCGATCAGCGCGAACACCATCACTTCGTCGGCCGATCCGCGGCGCACGGTTTCGCGGTCGTAGTAGGCGATGTCGGCGGGGATCTGGTTGGCCAGGTAGCGGCGGTTGCGCAGGCCGGTCAGCGGGTCGGTCTGGCTGGCTTCCTCCAGCCGGTGGTTGGCCACTTCCAGGGCCTCGGTGCGCTGGCTGACCAGCAGTTCCAGGGCTTCGCGCTGGCGCCGGTGCTTGCCCAGCTGGCGCCGGTAGCCGGCGTAGACGATGCTCGCGACCAGGCCGCCGAGCAGCCAGTAGAACAGCGGCGTTTCGTGGAACCTGGGCTGGATGCGGAAGCCGATCTGGGCCGGCGCCGGGCTCCAGGTGTCGGCGTTGTTCGAACCCTGGGCTTCAAACACGTAGGCGCCCGGCGGCAGGTTGGTGTAGTTGACGTTGCGCCGGGTCGGGTCGTCGAGCGTGCGCCAGTCGGGGTCGTAGCCGACCAGGCGGTAGCGCAGCTCGACGCTCTTGGGGTCCTGCAGGCTCAGCACGGTGAACTCGAAGGCCAGGTCGCGCTGGGTCGGTGCCAGCTGCCAGTCGGCGGCGGCATCGGCCGGGCGCCACTGGCCACCCACCTGTATGCGTTCGATCACCGTGCGCGGCGCCGTGGAATTCTTGACGATGCCGCGGGTGGCCATGGCCACTACGCCGTCGCGGGTGGGCAGCCACAGTTCGCCGCGCTCGATGAACCCCTTGGCGTTGCCGGCGCCGTTGCAGCAATAACCCTTCTGGCCACCGCGGCGGTCGCCGCGTTCGTTGAGCAGCATCTCGCCGCGCACGTCTTCGCGGCGGCCGGCGGCGACATCGCTCATGTCCTCCAGCAGCACCCGGTGCACGCCGCGGATGCCGGCCACCCACAGGTAACCGTCCTCGCCGTGGGTGATGAAGAACGGCGAGTTCACCGGCATGCCCAGGCTGGCGTCGAAGGCCTGCCAGCGGCCGTCCTGCAGCAGGAAGATTTCTTCCGACAGCGCGCCGATGACCAGGCGGCCGTCGGGCAGTTCGTGGATGGCGGTGACGTCCAGGTCGCTGCGCAGCCCGGTGTCCAGGCCCAGCGGCAGGAGCCGGTCGCCCTGCATTTCGTACAGGCCCGACTGGGTGCCGACCAGCAGCCGGCCGTCGCGGGTTTCGTGCAGCACGCGCGTGCGCGGGTCGCGCAGGCCCTGGGCGGCGCCGAAACCCACCAGGTCGTCGCGGGTCAGCCGGAACAGGCCGGCGGTGCTGGCGAACCACAGTGCGCCGCGCTGGTCGCGCAGGATGCCGTTGACCTGGGCGCTGCGCATCGGCGCCAGTTCGGCCGGCAGCTCCAGCTGCCCGCCGCTGCGCAGCACCGCGACGCCGCGGCGGGTGCCTATCCACAGCGCGTCGCGCTCGGGCAGCAGGGTATAGGCGTTGGGGTGGGGCAGGTCGGCGCCGGCGATGACTTCCCGGAAGGCGCCGTCCTGCATCACGCTGAGGCCGCTGTTGGTGCCGACCCACAGCTGGCCCTCCAGGCCTCGCGCCACCGACCACACGATGCGGTCCTCAAGACCCTCGAAGTGGCTGTAGCGCCGGGTCCAGCCGTTCCAGACCCGGGTGATGCCCTCCCACTGCGAGCCCAGCCAGAGGTTGCCTTCGCGGTCCTCGAACATCGCGCGCACGGCCGAACCCATGGGGTCGCCGCTGATGACTTCGGTGACCCGGCCGGCGCGCAGGCGCGCCAGGTCGTCGACCATGCCGATCCAGAGGTTGCCGTCGCGGTCTTCGTACATCGATTCGATCGGCGTGTTGGCCAGGCGTTCGTCGCCTTCGTAACGAAGCCACTGGTCGCCTTCGCGGAAGAACAGGCCGTTGCTGGTGGCCGCCCAGAGCCGCCCGTGGGCGTCGAGCAGCTGGGTCACCACGGTGTCGTCGTCGCCCTGGGGCAGCGGCAGCAGGCCGATGGCGCCCTCGGAGATGCGGTAAACGCGGCCGCGGCTGCCGACCCACAGGTCTTCGCCTCGCGCCAGCAGGGCCGTGGCCGGGCGCGGCAGCGGGTGCAGCAGGGCCAGTTCGTCACCGGTGGCGCGGTAGACACCGTCGGGCGTGGCGACCATCAGCTCGCCCGAGGGCATGGCTTCGATGTCGGTGGTGTCGAGCGCGCGCCTGGGATCGTCGCCGGCCAGCGGCACGGTGCGGAACTGGCCGTCCTCGTAGACGCTCAGGCCGCGGTAGGTGGCGATCCAGAGCCGGTTGCCCGGATCAACGTGAAGGTCGTGGATCCAGATGCCGCGCAGGCCCGGCGTGGTTTCCGGGTTGAAGGCCTGGAAACGGATGCCGTCGAAGCGTGCCAGGCCGGCCTGGGTGCCCACCCACAGGTAACCGGTGCGGTCCTGGGTGATGGCCAGCGCGCTGATCTGCGGCAGGCCTTCTTCAATGCTCCAGCTGTTGCGGACGTAGTGGTGGAAGGACTTGTCGGGGTCCAGTGCCATGGCGCTGCCCGCCAGCAGCCATAGCGCCAGCAGGACGGTCAGCTTCGGGACGCGGCGCATCGAGGGCACGGCGGAGTCCGGGGCGGGCATGGACTGACTATTACGCCGCGAGCCCGGACAGGGCAAGCCTTGACCGCGATTTTCGTGACGCCCCGTCCACTTGTAGGAGCGCCTTCAGGCGCGAATCCCTGCTTTGCCGCAGGCAAAGTCAAAAGATTCGCGCCTGAAGGCGCTCCTACACGGAGCCGTCAGCACTCGATGACGTTGACCGCCAGGCCGCCGCGCGAGGTTTCCTTGTATTTGTCCTGCATGTCGCGGCCGGTGTCGCGCATGGTCTTGATGACCTTGTCGAGCGACACCTTGTGCTTGCCGTCGCCGCGCAGGGCCATGCGCGAGGCATTGATGGCCTTCACGGCGCCCATGGCGTTGCGTTCGATGCAGGGAATCTGGACCAGGCCGCCGATCGGGTCGCAGGTCAGGCCCAGGTTGTGTTCCATGCCGATCTCGGCGGCGTTCTCCACCTGGCCCGGGCTGCCGCCCAGGGCCGCGACCAGGCCGCCGGCGGCCATCGAGCAGGCCACGCCCACTTCGCCCTGGCAGCCGACTTCGGCGCCGGAAATCGAGGCGTTTTCCTTGTACAGGATGCCGATGGCGGCGGCGGTGAGCAGGAAATCGAAGATGCCCTTTTCGCTGGAGCCGGGGCAGAAGCGGTCGTAGTAGTGCAGCACCGCCGGGATGATGCCTGCCGCGCCGTTGGTGGGCGCGGTGACGACCCGGCCGCCGGCGGCGTTTTCTTCGTTCACGGCCAGGGCGTAGAGGTTCACCCAGTCGAGCACGGTCAGCGGGTCGCGCATGCCGGCTTCGGGCTTGGACGAAAGTTCGGCGTGAAGGCTGGGCGCGCGCCGGGCCACGTGCAGGCCGCCGGGCAGGGTGCCCTTCTCTCGGATGCCGCGCGCCGTGCAGTCCTGCATGGCCTGCCACAGCTCGCGCAGGCCCTGCAGCACCTCGGCCTCGGGGCGCCAGGCGGTTTCATTGGCCAGCATCAGCGCGGCGATGCCCAGGCCACTTTCTTCGCAGCGGCGCAGCAGTTCGTCGCCGGAGTGGAAGGGGTAGGGCAGTTCGGTGGTGTCGGCGACGATGCGGTCTTCGGCGGCCTCTTCGGGATTGACCACGAAACCGCCGCCGACCGAGTAGTAGTCGCGGGTGGCCAGTTCGGCGCCGTCGGCGTCGTAGGCGGTGAAACGCATGCCGTTGGTGTGGAAGGGCAGCTTCTGGCGCTTGTTGAGCACCAGGTCCTGCTTCTCGTCGAAGCGGATTTCGTGTTTGCCTAGCAGGTTGATCTTCTTTTGCTTGCGGATGCGCTCGAGCGCGGGCGGGATCACGTCGGGGTCGATCTGGTGGGGCCAGTGGCCTTCCAGGCCCATCAGCACGGCCTTGTCGGTGCCGTGGCCACGCCCGGTCAGCGCCAGCGAGCCGAACACTTCGGCGCGCACGCGGGCGGTGCGTTCAAGCACGCCCTTTTCTTCCAGCCAGTGGCTGGTGAAGCGCGCGGCGGCGCGCATGGGCCCGACCGTATGCGAGGACGAGGGGCCGATGCCGATCTTGAAGAGGTCGAAAACGCTGACTGCCATGTCGGGCCGGGTTCCGGAACCTGTGTTGTGCGGGGGGAATCCGTATTCTATGCGCCTTGCCGCCCCGGCGACTGTACGGCCCCGCATTGATGCCCCCGTCCCTTACCCTCATCCAGCGCGACGACTGCCACCTGTGCGACCAGGCCTGGGACGTGATGGCCGCCGCCGGCGTGCCCGATTTCGACCCGCTGTGGATAGACGACGACCTGGGGCTGCAGGCGCGCTACGGCGAACGCATCCCGGTGCTGCGCCGCGAGGACACCGGCGCCGAGCTCGACTGGCCCTTCGACGTGGCCCGGCTGCAGGCTTTCCTGGCCTAGGCCCTGGGCTGCAGCTCCAGGCGGGTGATGACCTCGACCTCGTTGGGCAGCAGGTCGGGGTCGGCCCAGTCGCCCTCGCCGATGCCGAAGTCCAGGCGTTTGAGCGTGGCCCGGCCTTCAAGCACCGCCGGCGTGCCCGCCGTCCAGGTGAAGTCCAGCGGCACCGGCCGGCTTTTGCCGTTGAGCGTGAGCGTGCCTTCGGCGCGGTAGCGGTTGCCGCCCAGCGCGCTGAAACGGCTGGCCTGGTAACGCGCCTCGGGCTGGGCGCCGGTATTGAAGAAGTCCGGGCCCACCAGCATCTCGTCGCGCTCCTGGTTGGCCGTGCTGGCGCTGGCCAGCACGATGTGCACGTCGAAGCGGCTGCCGGCCAGGTCGGCCGGGTCGAAGCGGATTTCCGGGGTGAAGCGGGCGAACCGGCCTTCGAAGCTGTCGCCCATGTACACGGCCTTGAAACCCAGCGTCGAGTCCTTGCCGGCGCTGTAGTCGGCGGCGTGGGCGGCGGTGCCGGCCAGCGCGGCCAGCAGCAGGAGCAAGAATTTCATCGGGGATCCTTGGTGTCGGTTGCATCCGGCGGCGGCAGGCCGGGCAACATGCGCGACAGGGTGGCGTCGCGGTCGAAGTAGTGGTGCTTGAGCGCCGCCGCCGCGTGCACGGTGACGATGATGGCCAGGGCGATGAACAGCCATTCGTGCATGGCCAGCGCGAAGGCCTTCACGTCGGGGTCGTAGCCGCTGAGCTTGGGCAGGCCGAACAGGCCGAACCACTTGAGCGGAAATCCCGAGGCCGAGTTGTACAGCCAGCCGCTGAGCGGCATCGCCAGCAGGATGACGTAGAGCGCGCCGTGCGAGGCCTGAGCCGCGAACTGCTGCCAGCGCGGCACGCCCGCGGCGGCTGCCGGCGTGCCGGCGACCAGGCGCCAGAGCAGGCGCAGCACGGTCAGGGCCAGCACGGTCAGGCCGAAGCTCTTGTGCAGGGCGTACACCTCGATCTTGGTCGGCGAGTTGGCCATTTCCTGCATCAGCAGGCCGACGACGATGAGCGAAAGCACCATCAGCACGGTCAGCCAGTGGATGGAAATGCTTACCCAGCCCCAGCGCTCAGTCGTGTTGCGGATCGGCATCGTCGTTCTCCTTTTCGGGGGACGGGGTGAAGCGCACGGCTTCGGCCTGGATTTCCAGCTGCACCTGCTGGCCAACCACGTTGGGCCATTCGGCCATGGCGAAATCGCGGCGGTCGAGCACCGCGGTGGCGCTGAAGCCGGCGGTGCGCTTGAAGGTAAGCGGGTTGCGGGCCAGCTTGTTCAGGCGCACGTCCAGGCTTACGTCATGGCTTACGCCCTTGAGCGTGAGCTCGCCGAAAACCCGGGCCTGGTCCTTGCCGGTGGCTTCGACCCGGGTGGAGCGGAAGCGCGCGACGGGCTGCTGCTGCGCGTGCAGCCAGGTGGACGAGAGCAGCTTGTCGCGCCAGGCGATGTCGCCGATCTCGAGCCTGGCCAGTTCGATGTCCACCGCCAGGCGGGCGCTGGTCCAGTCGTCGGGGTCGAAGTACAGCTCGCCCTGCACGTCGGGGAAGATGCCCAGGGCCTGCGAGAAACCCGCGTGTTCGACCCGGAACAGCACGCGCGTGTGCACCGGGTCCAGTCGCCAGGCTTCGACGGCGGCGACAGCGGGTGCGGCGCCGCTTAGCAGAAGTAGACAGAACAGCGTTTTCCGAACTCGATTCATCCGTTTTCGGACCTCTGTGCATCGGGCAGGTGTTTAGTCTAGGCCGCATCCACTCCCGGAGGGGCGATGCGGCCGACTTCACCATTGCAACATTGCGTGGCTCGCGTGGTCGTGCTGCTGGCGGGCATGGGCCTTCCCGGCCTTGCTGCGGCGGGCTTTTCCGGCCTCGCGCCGCCGCCGCCGGCGATCGAAACCGCCCAGCTGCCGGAAGGTCCGCGGCTGGCGCTGCCGGCCACGGGCGCGCTGGTCCGCCTGCGCGCCGACGATCGCGAGCTGCGCCTCGGCGTGCGCCTGGGCGCGAACGGGGATCCGGGGACGCCGCGCTATCGTTTCCTGCTCGAGGGCCACGATCCTGGCTGGGTCGAGGTGGGTGCCGACGGCATCCATGCTTTTCCGCGGCTGTTCCCGGGAAGCTACGTACTGCACGTCAGCGGCGCGGCGGCGCGCGGCCCGTGGTCCGAACCCAGCAGCCTTACCCTGCTGGTCGATCCGCCCTGGTGGGCGACACGCGGCGCGCTGGCGGGCTTCGGCGTGGCCCTGATGGCGGCGCTGTCGGTCCTGGCCCTGGTGCATCGCGGCCGCGTGCGGCGCCGCGAAGCCTGGAAGCTGG
>NZ_CAXBJS010000074.1:0-13385 GCF_963976025.1 uncultured Arenimonas sp. | reverse complement strand
CCGAACCCGAGCCGATGCCGGAACCGACCCCGGAACCGCAAGCCGCGGCGCCGGAAGAACCCGCCTACCCGGACCTTGGCATCGACCTCGAGCTGCCGCCCGAACTTGCCGCGCCGGAACAAGCCGCGCCCGAGCCGGCCTTCGAGCCGGAACCGGTGCAGGCCTACGAGCCCGAACCTGCGGCGCCCGAGTCGGCGCCCGAGCCCGAGCCGGTGGCCGAAGTCGCCGCCGCCAGCGCCGGGTTGCC
Source organism: uncultured Arenimonas sp. (assembly GCF_963976025.1). NCBI lineage: Bacteria > Pseudomonadati > Pseudomonadota > Gammaproteobacteria > Lysobacterales > Lysobacteraceae > Arenimonas > uncultured Arenimonas sp. The sequence goes on along the minus strand of NZ_CAXBJS010000074.1, from coordinate 13,138 downwards.
GGTCATCGGTGGTTTCGACGGCACCAGCGACGAGATCGACGACGAGATCCGCGAAGTTTTCCTGGAGGAATTCCAGGAAGAAATCGGCAACCTCGAACAACTGCTGCCCACCTGGCGCAAGCAGCCGGACAACATGGAGCAGCTGCGGCCCATCCGCCGCGTCTTCCATACGCTCAAGGGCAGCGGTCGCCTGGTCGGCGCCAAGACCCTGGGCGAGTTCAGCTGGAAGGTCGAGTCCATGCTCAACCGCGTGCTCGACGGAACCCGCACCGCCAGCCCGGCGGTGGTGTCGCTGATCGAAAACGCCTTCAACACCTTGCCCCTGCTGCGCGCCGCCCTGCAGGGCGAAACCGTGCATGCCGACCTTTCCGGCATCGAAGCCGTGGCCGAACGTGTGGCCGCCGGCGAAGAAACCTTCTACGAGCCCGTTTCCGCGGCCGGCGCCGAAGCGCCGCAGGCCACGCCCGAGCCTTCGCTGCCCGAGCCGGAAGTCGAAGCCGGGATGCCGGCTTTCGAAGCCGAAACCCCGGCGCCCGCGGCCGATTACGACACCGGCCCGCTGGTGCCGCCGACGCCCGACACCGGTTTCGCCATCGACCCGGTGCTGTTCGAAATCCTCAAGCCCGAAGTCGCCGGCCACCTGGAAACCATCGACGCCTGGCTCGCCGCCAGCGCCGCCGGTGGCCCGCAGCCGGTCAGCGACCCGCTGCTGCGTTCGGTGCACACCATGAATGGTGCCTTCGCGATGACCGAAGTCACCGCGCTCACCAGCATCACCTCGCCGCTGGAAGGGTTCCTCAAGCGTTCGCTCGCGGCCGGGGCCGTGCCCGACCAGTCCGGCGTGGACGTGGTGGCCAGCGTCGCCAACGCCATCCGCGAAACCATCGAAGTGCTCGAGCGCCCCGGCGCCACGCTGCCCGATTATTCCGATCTCTCCGCGCAGGTTGCCGCGCTGCGCGACGCGATGCCCGAAGCCACGAGCCCGCTGTCGCCGATGGGTCCGGAAGACGCCCACACCACGGGTGAACTGCCCACCGCGGTTGCGCTCGAGGCGCCGGACCTGTCCGGCCTGCCCAGCTTCGACATGCCGCTCGACGACCAGGCCTTCGCCGCGGCCGACGAACAGGGCGCACAAACCGCCGAAATGCCGGGCGAAACCCCGGAATCGGAGCGCATCTCGCTCGAAGCCTTCCTGTCCGACGCCGCTGCGCCGGCCGAAGAGGGCGGGGCGCCGATGCTTTCGATCAGCGAGGTCGAAACCGGCGACGCGCTTTCCGACGAAGAACTGCAGGCCGCCGAGGCCGCGCTGAAGGCCGCGGCGGAAGCCGAAGCCGCCGAGGCTGCCGCCGCCGAGGCCGCCGCCGAAGCCGCTGCCGCCGAAGAAGCCGCCCGCGAGGCCGAAGCCGCCCAGGCGCGCGCCGCCGAAGAAGCCGCCGCCCAGGCTGCCGAAGAAGAAGCCCGCCTGGCCGCCGAAGCCGCCGAGCTTGCCGCCGCCGAAGCCGCCGCCGCCGAAGCCGCGGCAGCCGAAGCCGCCGAGGCCGAAGCCCGCGCCGCCGAAGAAGCGCGCGTTGCCGAAGAGGCACGACAGGCCGAAGAAGCCCGCCTTGCCGAAGAGGCGCGCGTGGCTGAAGAGGCCCGCATCGCCGAAGAAACCCGCGCCGCCGAAGAAGCCCGCCAGGCCGAAGAGGCCCGGATGGCGGAAGAAGCGGCCGCCCTGGCTGCCGCCGAAGCCGCCGCCGCGCAGGCCGCCGCCGAGGCTGCGGAAGCCGAGGCTGCCGCCGCCGCTCAGGCTGCCGCCGAAGCCGCGGCTGCCGAAGCTGCCGCCGGTGAATCGGCGGAAGCCGCCGCGCCGGCCGACGATTTCTACGGCATGTCGCTCGAGGAGCTCGAGAAGCTGACCTCGCCGGAGTCGGCCGAAGCCGCCGCCGAGCCCGAAGTCACCGAGCCCGAAGTGATCGAACCCGAGGTCGTCGAGCCCGAAGTCATCGAGCCCGAGGTCATCGAGCCCGAGGTCACCGAAGCGCAAGCCGTCGAAGCCGAAGCCGTCGAAACCGCCGAGCCCGAAGCCGCCGAAACCACCGACACCGGCGCGCGCGCCCACGTGCCGCTGGCCGTGGATCCGGAAGACCCGGACGCCGCGCTCGACACCACCGACCTGGACATCTTCCTGGAAGAGTCCGAAGACCTGCTCGACCACTCCGACGGCATGCTGGCCGACCTGCGGGACAACCCCGCCGACCGCGAACTGGTCGTCGGCCTGCAGCGCGACCTGCACACGCTCAAGGGCGGCGCCCGCATGGCCGGCATCTTCCCGGTCGGCGAACTGGGCCACGCCATGGAGTCGCTGCTCGAGGTCGTCGCCGAAGGCCGCCGCGAACTCGACCCGGCCGGCGTGGTCGTGCTCGAACGCGCCTTCGACCGCCTGCACGTCATGGTCACCCGCGTCGGCGACCGCAAGGCCATCGCCCTGCCGGCCAACCTGATCGCGCAGATCGACGCCCTGGCCAAGGGCAAGCCGCTCGACGCCAGCGAACCGGCCCCGGAACAGGCCCCGGCCGCCGAACAGGCGCCCGCGGCACCGCGCGAAACCGCGCTCGACCGCAAGGCGGCCGAAGCCGAGGAAGCGGCGATCAGCCGCGCCGCGCAGTTCTCGATCGGTCCGTCCGCGGACGGCCTGGCGCCGCTGTCGGCGCCCATCGAAGGCCTGGGCGAAGAAGACGACGGTTCGGGCGTGCGCGCCCCGCAGGAACAGGTGCGCATCCGCGCCGACCTGCTCGACCGCCTGGTCAACTACGCCGGCGAAGTCGCCATCTACCGCGCACGCCTCGAGCAGCAGCTCGGCGCGTTCCGCAGCAACCTCGGCGAACTCGGCCAGACCACCACCCGCCTGCGCGACCAGCTGCGCAAGCTCGACATCGAAACCGAGGCGCAGATCATCGCGCGCTACCAGCGCGAAGGCGACGTCAGCGAAGAAACCTTCGACCCGCTCGAGCTCGACCGTTTCACCACCCAGCAGCAGCTTTCGCGTTCGCTGGGCGAATCCGCGGCCGACCTGACCAGCCTGCAGGGTTCGCTCGACGACCTCGTGCGCCAGTACGAAACCCTGCTGCTGCAGCAGTCGCGCGTCAGCTCGGACCTGCAGGAAGGCCTGATGCGCACGCGCATGGTGCCCTTCGACGCGCTGGTGCCGCGCCTGCGCCGCGTGCTGCGCCAGTCCGGCAGCGAAACCGGCAAGCAGGTCAACCTCAAGGTCGACGGCGCCAGCGGCGAAATGGACCGCAACGTCCTCGACCGCATGACCGCGCCGCTGGAACACATGCTGCGCAACGCCGTCGCCCACGGCCTGGAAACCCCGGCCGACCGCCGCAAGGCCAAGAAGCCCGAGGAGGGCACGGTCCGCGTGCAGGTGCTGCGCGAAGGTTCGGAAGTCGTGCTCAAGATCAGCGACGACGGCCGCGGCCTGGACAAGGAAGCGATCCGCAAGAAGGCCATCGAACGTGGCCTGCTCAAGCCCGACGCCGAAGTCTCCGACCAGGCGCTGTACGGCTTCATCCTGGAAACCGGCTTCTCCACCGCCGCCCAGGTCAGCCGCCTGGCCGGCCGTGGTGTCGGCATGGACGTGGTGTACAGCGAAATCCGCCAGCTCGGCGGCACGCTCATCATCGACTCCGAACAGGGCAAGGGCAGCACCTTCACCATCCGCCTGCCGTTCACCCTGGCGGTTACCCAGGCGGTGTTCGTCAAGATCGGCGACACCAGCTACGCGGTGCCCATCGCCTCGGTGCAGGGCGTGGGCCGCATCAGCCGCGAGGAACTCGACAAGCAGCTCGCCAGCGGCGAACCCAGCTTCAGCTACGCCGGCGAGTCCTACGCCATCCACGACCTGGGCCGCCTGATCGGCCACGCCACCGCCAAGGCCCAGGACAGCCTGCAGATGCCGCTGCTGCTGGCCCGCTCCGGTGACCTGCGCGCCGCCATCTGCATCGACCAGGTGCTGGGCAGCAAGGAAATCGTGGTCAAGCCGGTGGGTCCGCAGGTCAACTCGATCCCGGGCATCTTCGGCGCCACCATCATGGGTGACGGCCGCGTGGTCGTTATCCTCGACGTTGCGCCGCTGGTGCGCCGCCAGGCCACGATCGACCACGCCGCGGAGGCCGCCGCGGCCGCCGCCGCACCGCCGGTCAAGGCCCACCGCGTGCCGGTGGTGATGGTGGTCGACGACTCGATCACCATGCGCAAGGTCACCGGCCGCGTGCTCGAGCGCCACAACTTCGAGGTCATGACCGCGAAGGACGGCATCGACGCCATCGAGAAGATGGCCGAGCGCATCCCCGACCTGATGCTGCTCGACATCGAAATGCCGCGCATGGACGGCTACGAGCTGGCGCAGAACATGCGTTCGGACGGCCGCATGAAGGACGTGCCGATCATCATGATCACCTCGCGTACGGGCGAAAAACATCGCCAGCGCGCCTTCGACATCGGCGTGAACCGCTATCTCGGCAAGCCCTACCAGGAAGTCGAACTGATGCGGAACGTGCTCGAGATGCTTGGTATCGAACAGGAGCAGGTCAATGGCTGAGGCAGCGGTGCGCGTTGCGCTGCTGGCCCGCCCGGGTGATGCCCGCGACCAGTTGCGCCGGGCGCTGGCCGAGCTGGGCGCCGAACTGGTTGCCGAAGGCGACCCGGCCGAACTCGACCCCGCCACCGTCGCCGGCCATTCGCCGCGCGTGGTGCTGGTGAGCCTGGAACCGGCCATCGAAGACGCCCTGGAACGTTTCGAGGACCTGCTCGGGCAGCACGACGTGCAGGTGCTCTACGACGATGCCGAGGTCACCCGCGGGCTCGACGGCTGGGACCTGGCCCGCTGGGCCCGCCACCTGGCGGCCAAGCTGGTTGGCTCCGACGTGCTGCCGCCGGTGCCGGGCGACGCCGACCCGCTGCCGCAGATGGACCTCTCGCGCATGGAGCCGGGCGCGCCGCCCAAGCCGTCCGACGTGATGGCCGACGCCAGGCTCGAGGACTACGCCTCCGAGTCGGTGGACCTGTCCGAGTGGGTGCCGACCCAGCCCAAGCTTTCCGACGAACCGCGTGACGAAGAACCGGCCGGCGCCGCCGAAATCCAGGCCCCGGACGAAGACCTGGACCTCGACCTCGACCTCAGCGGCCTGGAACAGGCCCTGGCCGGCGGCGGCAGCGCCCCTGGCGACGAACCCGAACCCGACTACGACGCGCCCGACCCGGCCGACGAACCGCTGCTGGCCGACATGCAGCTTTCCGACGAGCCGGTGCGGTTCTCCAGTTTTTCCGACGACGACGACGCGCCGCCGGCCGACACGCTCGACGACGACGTGGCCGCGCTGGCCGCGCAGCTCGAGGCCTTCGAGGCCAAGGACCAGCGCCAGGAAGCCCGCGACCCGGAATTCGACATCAGCTTCGAAGAGGGCGCCGCGCCGGCCGCGACCGCCGCCGCCGACGAACCGGCTGCGCCATCACCGCCCCCGGCGGGTCCGCGCACGGGCGGCTTTGGTGGCTTCGGCAACCTCGAGCTGGCGCCGATGGACGACACGCCGCCGGACACGCCGGTTGAAGTTTCCTTCGCGCCCAGCCCCGGCCGGGCCGAACAGGCGACGAGCCGCCTGAGCCTGGCCGAGCAGGACGCCGCGCCCAGCCAGTCCATGCACGCCGGCGCCCTGCTGGTGCTGGCCGGCCTGGGCGGCCCCGATGCGGTGCGCCAGCTGCTGGCCGCGCTGCCGGTGAACCTGCCGCTGCCGGTGCTGCTGTACCAGCATCTCGACACCGGCAAGCACGACCGCCTGGTCGACCAGCTGGCCAAGGCCAGCCGGATGCCGGTGGACCTGGCCCAGAACGGCAAGCTGGCCTATCCCGGCCGCGTGGCGGTGCTGCCGCCGGGCATGGGTGCCCGCCGCGACGGTGACAACCTGGCCTTCACCAGCGGCGACCTCGCCGCGGTATTGGCCGCGCTGCCTCCGGCGGAAAGCGGCGTGCTGGTGCTCAGCGGCGCCGATTCGGCGCTGGTGACGGCCGTGCTTGAAATCCACGCCGCCGGCGGCCTGGTCCTGGCCCAGGATCCGTCCGGTTGTTTCGATCCGGTCGCCGCCGATGCGGTGGCCCAGGCCGGAGCCGCCTCGGGCGCGCCGGCCGATCTCGCCGCCCGCATCGTCGAGCGGTGGCATTAACGTGTTTTCCGGAGGAATGGCATGAACGCCCAGCGTGATATCCGCGGCGTGTTGATCTCGGTGACCGGCAGCCGGCTGTTGCTGCCAAACGCCAGCGTGGCCGAGGTGATCACCTATTCCGAGCCGGAGATCCTGGCCAATGCCCCGCAGTGGCTGCTTGGCCGCGTGCGCTGGCGCGGCTGGCGGCTGCCGCTGCTGTCGTTCTCGCGCCTGGCCGGCTGGTCGGAGGAAGACGGCCAGATGGGCGCCAAGGTCGCCGTGCTCAAGGCGCTGGGTGGCAACCCCAAGCTCCCGTTTTTTGCCGTGCTGTCGCAGGGCTTCCCGCGCCTGGTAACGGTTTCCAACCAGGGCCTGAAGCAGTCGCACGACATCAAGGACCTGCCGCTGGGCGTGCACGCCCGCGTCACGCTCAACGATGACCCGGCGGTGGTGCCCGACCTGCTAAGCGTCGAGCTGCTGATCCAGAAAGCCCTCGACCAGGCCCAGGCCGCCGCTTAGGCCAGGTCGCCGTATAGCGCCTGCAGCGCCGCAATCGCCGCCAGCCCCGCCGTTTCCGTGCGCAGGATGCGCGGGCCCAGGCGCAGGCCGGTGAAGCCGGCGGCGCGGGCCGTGGCCAGGTCACGTTCCGACAGGCCGCCTTCGGGGCCAACCAGCAGCGCCACTTCCGCGGCGGCCGGCAGCGCCAGGTCGTGCAGGCCCAGGTCGGCCTGCGGGTCGAGCACCAGTTTCACCGGCGCGCTTTCCGCCACGGCGTAGTTGGCCAGCGACACCGGCTCGCCCAACCGGGGCAGGCGCGCCCGCCCGCTCTGTTCGCAGGCCGCGGCCAGGATGCCCTGCCAGTGCGCCAGGCGCTTGGCGGTGCGTTCGGCGTCGAGTTTCACCTCGGTGCGTTCGGTATTGACCGGCACGAAGGCCGCCACGCCCAGCTCCGTGCCCTTTTGCAGCACCAGGTCCATCTTGTCGCCGCGGGCAATGCCCTGGGCCAGGGTCAGCCGCAGCGGCGATTCGTTCGCCACCGGCCGGGCGTCGGTGACCTCCGCCTGGGCGCCGCGTTTGCCCAGCGACACCAGCCGCGCCGCGAAGTCGTGGCCGTCGCCGTTGAACAGCACCACCGGGTCGCCCACGCCCAGGCGCAGCACGCGCACCAGGTGGCCGGTGGCGGTTTCCGACAGGGTGGCCAGGCCGCCGGGCGCCAGCGGCTGGTCGACGTAGCAGCGAATGGTCCTCATGCCCGGCAGGCCTCTTCGATGGCGGTGGTGGTGACGTCGGCAAGCAGCGCCAGCTCTTCTTCGCCGACGCAGTAGGGCGGCATCCAGTACAGGATGTCGCCCAGCGGCCGCAGCACCACGCCGCGTTCCAGCGCATGCCGGTAGGCGCGCAGGCCGCGCCGGTCGGCGGCGGGGAAGGGCGCGCGGGTCCGGCGATCGGCCACCAGTTCGATCGCCAGGACCATGCCCGTCTGGCGCACGTCGGCCACGTTCGGATGGGCCGCCAGCGGCGCCGCCAGCGCCGCCATTCGCGCGGCGGTGCCGCGGTTGCGCGCCAGCACGTCGTCGCTGTCGAAGATGGCCAGTGAAGCCAGCGCCGCGGCGCAGCCCAGCGGGTTGCCGGTGTAGCTGTGCGAATGCAGGAAGGCGCGTTCGCGCGAGTCGTCCAGGAAAGCTTCGTACACATGGGCGGTGGTCAGTACCGCCGACATCGGCAGGAAACCGCCGGTCAGGCCCTTGGACAGGCACAGGAAGTCGGGCGTGATGCCGGCCTGTTCGCAGGCGAACAGCGTGCCGGTGCGGCCGAAGCCGACGGCGATTTCGTCGGCGATCAGGTGCACGCCGTGGGCGTCGCACAGCTCGCGGGCCCGGCGCAGGTAGGCCGGGTGGAACATGCGCATGCCGCCGGCGCACTGCACCAGCGGTTCGAGCACCAGCGCGCAGACGCTGCCGGCATGGGCCTCCAGGATCGCAGCCAGGTCATCGGCGCGGCGAAGGGCGCAGGCTTCGGCTGACTCGCCGGGCTCCGCCTCGTAGGCGTCGGGCGAGGGCGCGAACAGGGGTTCGAGCAGCAGCGGTGCATACACCCGGCGATACAGCGGGATGTCGCCCATCGACAGCGCGCCGATGGTTTCGCCGTGGTAGCCGTTGGTGAGCGAGATGAAGCGGGTGCGCTGGCCGTCGCCGCGGTTGAGGTGGCTGTGGAAGCTCATCTTCAGCGCCACTTCGATCGCCGCCGAGCCGTTGTCGGCGTAAAAGACCCGGGCCAGGCCCGGCGGCGCGCGTTCGAGCAGGGACTCGGCCAGGGCCAGGCCCGGCGCATGCGAGAAACCGGCGTAGATGACGTGCTCGAGCTCGCGCGCCTGCTTGCCGATGGCCTCGGCGATGCGGGGCTCGCCGTGGCCGAACAGGTTGGTCCACCAGCTGCTGCCGGCGTCGAGGTAACGCTTGCCGTCCACGCCTTCGAGCCAGGCGCCGCGGCCGCGCCGGATCGGCACCAGGGGCAGGGTGCCGGGGTGTTCCTTCATCTGGGTGCACGGGTGCCAGACGACATCCAGGTCGCGTTTGCGCCAGGCGGCTTCGTCCAGGCCGTGGATTGTGGCTTGTTTGTCCATGCGCGGATGATCCGGTGCCCGGCGCCGCCTGTCCAACCGGGTACGGGCGCCGGGACGCCGGCGGCGGCAGCGGCTAGAATCGACCGATGCGTCCCTTGCCGACCATCCATGCCCGCGAAGAACAGCCCCTGGAAAGCGGCCGCCGCGAAATCCTGCACCTGGAGTTCAGCAATGGCGAGCGCCGGCGCTACGAGCGCCTGGTCAGCGGTGGCCACGGCTCGGTGATCATCGCCGCCGTGCCCGAACCGGGCACCGTGCTGCTTATCCGCGAATACGCCGCCGGCACCCACCGCTACGAACTGGGCCTGCCCAAGGGCCGCATGGACGCCGGCGAAACCGTCGAGGAAGCGGCCAACCGCGAGCTCAAGGAAGAAGTGGGCATGGGCGCGCGCAAGCTCAGCCTGGTGCGCTCGATCACGCTGGCGCCGGGTTACATGAGCCACCAGATCCACCTGGTGCTGGCCGAAGACCTCTACCCCGAGCGCCTGCCCGGCGACGAGCCCGAGGAGCTGGAGGTCGTGCCCTGGAAGTTCGACCGGCTGTCGGACCTGATGCTGCGCGAAGACTGTTCGGAAGGCCGTTCGCTGGCCGCCCTGTTCATCGTGCGCGAACTGTTGAAGGAGCGAGGGTGAATCCACTGCGCGAGGCCTGCATCGGCCTGGCCCGCGAGGCCGGCGACGCCATCCTGTCGGTGTATGCGCGCGATTTCAGCGTGGAAACCAAGGACGACGACTCGCCGCTCACCCAGGCCGACCTGGCCTCGCACCGGATCATCGTCGAAGGCCTGCGCCGGCTGGCGCCCGACATCCCGGTGCTGAGCGAAGAAGACGCCGACATCCCCTGGGACGTCCGCCGGCAGTGGTCGCGGCACTGGCTGGTCGATCCGCTCGACGGCACCCGCGAGTTCGTCAAGAAGAACGGCGAGTTCACCGTCAACATCGCGCTGATCGAAGACGGCCGGCCGGTGCTGGGCGTGGTGTTCGCGCCGGTGCCCGACTACCTGCTGCACGCCGAGGCCGGCGTCGGCGCCTTCCTGCGCGAACGTGGCCAGGACATGCCCCTGCAGACCCGCCGGCCGGCGACCTCGCCGCTGCGCGTCGCCGCCAGCCGTTCGCACCTCGACGAGCGCACCGCCGCCGCGCTGGCGCGCATGGGCGACACCGAACGCCACGGCCTGGGTTCGTCGCTCAAGTTCTGCCGCATCGCCGAAGGCAGCATCGACGTCTACCCGCGCTTCGGCCCCACCAGCGAATGGGACACCGCCGCGGCGCAGTGCGTGCTCGAGGCCGCCGGCGGCGCCGTGCTGCGCCTGGACGGCACGCCGCTGGACTACAACCGCAAGGAAAACATCCTCAACCCGTTTTTCATCGCGCTTGGCGACACCTCGCTGCCCTGGCGCGACTGGCTGGGCGAAACCACCGATGGCTGAAATCGACGAGCTGCTGGCGATCATGGCGCGCCTGCGCGACCCCGAACGCGGCTGCCCCTGGGACGTGGCGCAAAACTTCGCCACCGTCGCGCCCTACACCATCGAAGAAGCCTACGAAGTCGCCGACGCCATCCAGCGCGGCGACATGGCCGACCTCAGGGACGAACTGGGCGACCTGCTGCTGCAGGTGGTCTTCCATGCCCGCATGGCCGAAGAGGCCGGGCACTTCGCCTTCGCCGACGTCGCCGCGGCCATCAACGACAAGATGATCCGCCGCCACCCGCACGTGTTCGGCGACGCCGCCTGCCAGGCCGACGCCGAGGCGCAGCTGGCCAACTGGGAAGAGCTCAAGCGCCAGGAGCGCCAGGCCAGCGGCACCCGGGACACCAGCGTGCTGGCCGGCATCACCCGCGGCCTGCCGGAATGGCAGCGCGCGGTGAAGCTGCAAAAACGCGCCGCCACCCTGGGCTTCGACTGGCCTGGCCCCGCCCCGGTGATCGCCAAGCTGCACGAGGAAATCGAAGAGGTGCGGGTCGAGTTCGACGCCGTCGCCGCCGGCGACGAGGCCGCGCGCGACCGCCTGGAGGACGAACTGGGCGACGTGCTGTTCGTGGTCGCCAACCTTACCCGCCACGGCAAGGTTGATTTTGGCGCCGCGCTGCGCCGGGCCAATGCCAAGTTCGAACGCCGCTTCCGGCGCATGGAAAAGCTGGCGGCCGGGGAGGGCGTGGACCTGTCGGCGCTGTCGCTGGAAGACCAGGACAGCTACTGGAACCGAGCCAAGGCCGAAGAAAAGGCCGGGTCGCCTTGACGCCGCCTTGCCGGGGGCTTCACATCCGAATCACCGGGGTCCGGGTCTAATCTTCACAAAGCTGAAGACACCCTCTTCACATCCTGAAGGAGCACCCATGCGACGCGATGACCCGGCCGGCCTGATCCTTGTGGTCGAAGACAACCGAAACCTTTCCGAAATGGTTGGCGAATATCTTGAATCCAAAGGCTTTGGCGTCGATTACGCCACCGACGGCCAGGACGGCTACCGGCTCGCCGCCGACAACAGCTACGACGTGATCGTGCTGGACCTGATGCTGCCGCGCATGGACGGCCTGGAAGTCTGCCGCCGCCTGCGCAACGAGGCCAAGAAGTCGACCCCGGTGCTGATGCTGACCGCCCGCGACACCCTCAACGACAAGGTGGTGGGCCTGGAGGCCGGCGCCGACGACTACCTGGTCAAGCCCTTCGCCATCCAGGAGCTCGAGGCCCGCGTGCGCGCGCTCATCCGCCGCGACCGCCGCCAGGTCAGCGCCGAGGTGCTGAAGGTGGCCGACCTGGTGCTCGATACCGCCAGCCTGCGCGTCACCCGCGCCGGCCAGGAAATCCAGCTCTCGCCGATCGGCCTGCGCCTGCTGACCATCCTGATGCGCGAATCGCCGCGCGTGGTCACCCGCCGCGACATCGAACGCGAGATCTGGGGCGACGGCCTGCCCGATTCCGACACCCTGCGCAGCCACCTGTACAACCTGCGCAAGGCCATCGACCGGCCGTTCGACCGTCCGCTGCTGCATACCGTGCAGACCGCCGGCTACCGCATCGCCGACCTCGATGCCCCCCCGGCCGGCTGACGCCATGCCGCATCGCAAGGGACTGCGTCGCAAGATCTGGACCGCCTTCATCCTGCAGGCCGCGGCGATCAGCTTCGCCGCGGTCCTGGGCGTTTACGGCGCCTCGGCCGTGCTCAAGCACGTGCTGATCCAGCAGGCCCTGCAGGAAGAGGCCGCGCACTACTGGCAGCGCATGCAGGCCAACCCGGGCGCGGAAGTGCCCGACACCTACAACATGACCGGCTACCTGCTGCCTGCCGGCGCCGATGCCGCACGCGTGCCGGAAACGATCCGCAGCCTCGCGCCGGGCTTCCACGCCCTGCCGCGGGCGCAGGGCGGTTCGCTGGTGCTGGTGGACCAGGATCGTAACGGCCACCGGCTCTACCTGCTGTTCAAGCAGGAACAGGTCGACAGCCTGGCCTTCTGGTTCGGCATGGCGCCGCTGGCGATCGTGCTGGTGGTGATCTACGTGATCGCCTGGACGACCTACCGCGCCTCCCGGCGCGCCGTGTCGCCGGTGATCTGGCTGGCCTCGCAGGTCCAGCGCTGGGACCCCAAGCAGCCCGAACCGGCCCTGCTGAGTCCGGAAAACCTGCCCACCGACGTCGAAGGCGAAACCCTGGTGCTGGCGCAGTCGCTGCACGAGTTCGCCAGCCGCATCGAAAATTTCGTGCAGCGTGAGCGCGACTTCACCCGCGACGCCTCGCACGAGCTGCGCACGCCGCTCACCGTCATCCGTGTGGCCGGCGACATGATGGCCGGCGACGACAGCCTGTCGCCGATGGCGCGCAAGGCCCTGGGCCGCATCCAGGGCGCCGGGCGCGACATGGAAGCGCTGATCGAAGCCTTCCTGATCCTGGCCCGCGAAGGCGACACCGGCCTGCCGGACGTGGACTTCGACGTCGCCGAGGTCGTGCAGGAAGAAGTCGAAAAAGCCCGCCTGCTGGTCGCCGGCAAGCCGGTCGAAGTCAGCTGCCGGGTCGAACAGGGATTCCACCTGCACGCGCCGGCGCGGGTGCTGTCGGTGATGCTGAGCAACCTGCTGCGCAACGCCTGCAACTACACCGATGCCGGCAGCGTCACCGTGACGGTGCGCCACGGCGAGATCGCGGTCGCGGATACCGGCGTGGGCATGGACGAAACCGTGCTGGCGCGGGTGTTCGAACCCTTCTACCGCGCCGCCAACCCGGGCAAGGAAGGCCAGGGCATCGGCCTGTCCATCGTGCAGCGGCTCTCGCACCGTTACGGCTGGCCGGTGCGCCTGGAAAGCCGGCCGGGCGAGGGCACCACCGCGATCCTGAGTTTC
>NZ_CAXBJS010000073.1:0-13501 GCF_963976025.1 uncultured Arenimonas sp. | reverse complement strand
AAGGCGGCCACCAGCCGCAGGCCGACCACCTGGCCGCGCGCCCGGTGTCGAAGCTGCGCATCCAGGACCAGGACGTCGAGATCACCGACGGCTCGGTGGTCATCGCCGCCATCACCTCCTGCACCAACACCTCCAACCCGGCGGTGATGCTTGGCGCCGGCCTGCTGGCGCGCAACGCCGCGGCCAAGGGCCTCAAGGCCGCCCCGTGGGTGAAGACCTCGCTCGGCCCGGGCTCGCTGGTGGTCACCGACTACCTGAAGAAGGCCGGCCTGCTCGACGACCTCGAGAAGCTGGGCTTCTACGTGGTCGGCTACGGCTGCACCACCTGCATCGGCAACTCCGGCCCGCTGCCGGAAGAAGTCTCCAAGGCGATCGCCGAGAACGACCTGGTCGCCACCTCGGTGCTTTCAGGCAACCGCAACTTCGAGGGCCGCGTGCACTCGGAAGTGAAGATGAACTACCTGGCTTCGCCGCCGCTGGTGGTGGCCTACGCCATCGCCGGCACCGTCGACATCGACCTGAGCACCGAGCCGCTGGGCACGGGCAGCGACGGCAAGCCGGTGTTCCTCAAGGACATCTGGCCCAGCAACAAGGAAATCGGCGACTTCATCGCGCGCACGGTCGGCCCGGAAATGTTCAAGGCCAACTACGCCAACGTCTTCGCCGGCGACAGCCGCTGGAATGAAATCCAGTCCCCGGACGGCGCCAAGTTCGCCTGGGACGAGGCCTCCACCTACATCAAGAACCCGCCCTACTTCGACGGCATGAAGATGGACGTCGGCTCCATCGCCGACATCCACGGCGCGCGCGTGATGGGCCTGTTCGGCGACTCGATCACCACCGACCACATCAGCCCGGCCGGCAACATCAAGGCCAGCTCGCCGGCCGGCAAGTTCCTGCAGGGTCGCGGCGTGCAGCCGGCCGACTTCAACAGCTACGGCTCGCGCCGCGGCAACGACGACGTGATGGTGCGCGGCACCTTCGCCAACATCCGCATCAAGAACCTGATGCTGGGCGGCGAAGAAGGCGGCAACACCATCCACTACCCGTCGGGCGAAAAGATGCCGATCTACGACGCGGCCATGAAGTACAAGGCCGAGGGCGTGCCGCTGGTGGTGTTCGCGGGCAAGGAATACGGCACCGGCTCGTCGCGTGACTGGGCGGCCAAGGGCACGAACCTGCTGGGCGTGAAGGCGGTGGTTGCGGAAACCTTCGAGCGCATCCACCGTTCGAACCTGGTCGGCATGGGCGTGCTGCCCTGCCAGTTCCTGGACGGCCAGAACGCGCAGACGCTTGGCCTCAAGGGCGACGAGGTGGTGCAGATCACCGGCCTGGACGACGGCAAGGCCCGCCAGGCCACGGTGGTGGCCACGCGCCCGGACGGCACCGAGATCCGCTTCCAGGTGCAGGTGCTGCTGCTGACCCCGAAGGAAGTCGAATACTTCCGCCACGGCGGCATCCTGCACTTCGTGCTGCGCCAGCTGGCGGCCCGCAAGGCCGCCTGATCGCGCCAACCACCGGTGCGAGGGGCTTGAGCCCCGAACGAACGGCCCGCGCAAGCGGGCCGTTTACTTTTGGCTTTCCAACGCGAGAATTATTCCCAGTCCGCGGAGATCAGCTTCCACTCGTCGTCTTCCAGGCGCCAGCCGGTTTTCACCTGGTAGACCTCGGCCCGTTCGGGCATCCAGCCCGTGCCGCCCCGGGCTGCCGCGGTGAAGTTCACGCGCGCCCGGTCCGGCCCGACCAGTTCAACCTCCAGCGGCCCCAGGGTCACCCCCACCTGCCGGTTGCGCAGCCACAGCAGCGCCAGGTAGCGCCGGAAGCGGTCGCGGTCCATCTCGCCCGGGCCGGCGAAATCGTCCGCGAAATTTTCCACCAGCGCGTCGCTGTCGCGCGCCTCGGCCGCCGCCTCCATGGCCGCGATCGTCTCGCGCAGGGCCTGTTCCGGCGGCGTCCTGGCACAGCCCGCGGCCAGCGTCAGCAGCGCCAGGGCCAGGGCCGTGAAGACCGCGCGAAACCATACGCTGCGCGCCTTGCCTGGCCCCCGACGGTATGCTCCAATCGAGCGAATACTCCAATTCCGTTCAGGCGCAAGATGCGCCGTGCGGGGAGTGCAGTCATCGGGAATCGAGGGGAAGTGCATGGGTTTCGAACGTCCTTGGCTGGCCAACTATCCGAAGGGCATCGGTCCGGAGGTCGACCTGGAACAGTACGCCTCCATCGTTTCGGTGCTGGAGGAAACCTGTCGCCTCTATCGCGACAACCCGGCCTTCGCCAACTTCGGCAAGAAACTCACCTATGCCGAGGTCGATGAACTCAGCACCCGGTTTGCAAACTACCTCCTGCACGAGCTCAAGCTCAAGAAGGGCGACCGCGTCGCCCTGATGATGCCCAACATCCTGCAGTACCCCATCGCCATCTTCGGCGTGCTGCGCGCGGGGCTGACGGTAGTCAACACCAACCCCATGTACACGGCGCGCGAACTGCGCCACCAGCTTACCGACTCGGGCGCCAGCGCCATCGTCGTGCTCGAGAACTTCGCCCACGTGGTCGAGGAAGTGGTCGCCGACACACCGCTCAAGCAGGTGATCGTCACCGGCGTTGGCGACATGCTCGGTTTCCCCAAGGGCCCGCTGGTCAATTTCGTGCTGCGCCACGTCAAGAAGCAGGTGCCCGAATACCGCCTGCCCGGCCACGTGCGTTTCACCGATGCGCTGGCCAGGGGCGTGGGCAAGACCCTGCCGGCCATCGACCTGCGCGGGGAAGACATCGCCTTCCTGCAGTACACCGGCGGCACCACCGGCGTCGCCAAGGGCGCCATGCTGACCCACCGCAACCTGGTGGCGAACATGCAGCAGTCGTCGATCTGGATCGGCACCAACGCGACGATGGGCAAGGAAGTCATCGTCACCGCGCTGCCGCTCTACCATATCTTCGCACTGACGGCGAACTGCCTGGTCTTCATGAAGTTCGGCGGGCTCAACTACCTGATCACCAACCCGCGCGACATGCCCGGCTTCGTGAAGGAACTGCGCCAGATCCCGTTCACCGCCATCACCGGCGTGAACACCCTGTTCAACGGCCTGCTCAACACGCCCGGCTTCGACAAGATCGATTTCTCGCGCCTGCACCTCACCCTGGGCGGCGGCATGGCCGTGCAGCGCGCGGTTGCCGAGCGCTGGAAAAAGGCCACCGGCATCACCCTGGTCGAGGCCTACGGCCTTACTGAAACCTCGCCGGCCGCCTGCATCAATCCCATGGACCTGCCCGAGTACAACGGCTCGATCGGCCTGCCGATCCCGTCCACCGATGCCTGCATCAAGGACGACGAGGGCAAGATGCTGCCGGTCAACGAAGTCGGCGAGCTGTGCATCCGCGGTCCGCAGGTGATGGCCGGCTATTGGCAGCGCCCCGAGGAAACCGCCAAGGTGATCGACGCCGACGGCTGGCTGCACACCGGCGACATGGCCAAGATGGACCCGCAGGGTTTCTTCTTCATCGTCGACCGCAAGAAGGACATGATCCTGGTCTCGGGTTTCAACGTGTACCCGAACGAGGTCGAGGACGTCATCGCGCTGATGCCGGGCGTGCTCGAGGTCGCCGCGGTGGGCGTGCCCGACGACAAGTCCGGGGAGGCGGTGAAAGTGGTGATCGTGCGCAAGGACCCGGCCCTGACGGCCGAGCAGGTGAAGGCCTTCTGCAAGGAAAACCTCACCGGCTACAAGCTCCCGCGTTACGTCGAATTCCGTGACGAACTTCCCAAATCCAACGTCGGCAAGATCCTGCGCCGCGAGCTCAGGGACTCGGCTGCCAGGGCCTGATCCTTGGGGGCCGCCCTACACCAGTTGGGGGGCGGTTTACAACCCGGGCTGAATGAGGTCTAGAATCGGGCGCAGGAACCCTAACGGTTCCTTAACTGCCGCCCGGTTCCACGTGCCATGCGGGCGGCTCCAGAGCCCCGAGCCCCGAGGACACGCCCATGAGCCCCGTAGTCGAACTGCACAATCCCCGCCCCTTCTCATACCGCACCCTGCGCACCCAGGAAGACCCGGGCACGCGCACCAGCTGGATGTACATGCACGCCGAGCGTGCCAACGACGGCAATCGCCGCCGCCCCTGTTTCACCCTGGACCTGATGAAGGACATGCGTGACTACCTGGCCGGTGTCGGCCAGCGCAGCCAGCAGACCGCCATCGATGGCCGCGAGCCCGGCCTCGACCACCTGGTGGTGACCTCCGACGCCAGCGCCTTCAACCTGGGCGGAGACCTTGAGCTCTTCGCCCGCCTCATCCGCGAACGCGACCGCAGCTCGCTGCTGGCGTATGCCCGCATGTGCGTGGAAGGTGTCTACCACCTGCACACCCAGCTTGGTGGCCGGGTCGACACGGTGGCCCTGGTCCAGGGCGACGCCCTGGGCGGTGGCCTGGAACTGGCCCTGTCCTGCCAGACCATCGTCGCCGAGGAAGGCGTTGGCATGGGTTTCCCGGAGGTGCTGTTCGACCTGTTCCCGGGCATGGGCGCGTATTCCTTCCTCTGCCGCCGGGTCAGCCCGGCCCAGGCCGAAAAGCTGATGCTCGACGGCACTGTTTACACCAGCGAACAGATGTACGACATGGGCATCGTCGACCTGGTGGTGCCCAAGGGCCAGGGCGTGCAGGCGGTCCAGGACCTGCTGCGCGGCCATCGCCGTGCGCCGCACGCGCGCCTGGCCATGCAGCGCGTCCGCGAATACGCCCAGCCGGTGACCATGGAAGAGCTGATGCGCATCACCGAGATCTGGGTCGACACCGCGCTGCAGCTGGGCGAAAAGTCCCTGCGCACGATGGAACGCCTGGTCCGGGCGCAGGAGCGTCGCGCCAGCGAAGCCGGCGCCGCCACCTCGCTAGCCGCCGCCCTCTGACGCGCCCGGGGCCCCGGGCTCACCCCGAGGCGTCGTCCGAGCGCTGCCCTCCCGACCGGGAGGGCAGCCGGGCGAGGGCCTCCCGGGCCAGTTCGAACTGCTCGCGCAGCAGGCGTTCGCGCGCGCGCCAGTCCTTGGCCAACTGCCAGTTCGGCAGCTGCATGATCTCGTAACCCAGCGTCGCCACCCGCGACATGCCCAGGTTGCCCGCGACGCCTTTGAGCGCGTGGCAATGGTCGCGGAACCCGTCCCAGTCGCCGGCCTGCCCGGCCGTTTCCAGCGAACCCAGGCAACGCAGCGCGTCGCGCACGCACTGCTGCACGAAGTTGGCGACGAAGTCCTTGCCCAGGTTGAGTTCGGCCAGTTCGCCCAGCACCGTGTCGTCGAGCACCACCGCGTCCGCGGACGCCGCGTCGGTTTCTGACGCCGCCGTCGGCTCGCTGCCGCCCAGGGCCACCTCGGCCAGGGCCTCGAGCAGCCGGCCTGCGACGATGGGTTTGGGCAGGAACGCGCGCGCACCCGCCTGTTCACAGGCCTGGATGGCTTCGGGCGTGACGTCGGCCGTGAGCACCAGGAAGGGCGTGCGGTGTTTGCCACCCGCTTCCATCACCCGCACCTCGCGCATCACGTCCAGGCCGCTGACGCCGGGCATGTGCAGGTCCACCAGCACCGCGTCGAAGTCCCGTTCGGTCAGCAGGTGCAGCACCTCGTCGCCGGTCTCGACCTCTTCGACGTGGTGCCCGGCTTTTTCCAGCAGGCGGCGCAGCACCATGCGGTTGGCCGCATGGTCGTCGGCGATGAGTGTGTGCAGCGGTTTGACCCGCGCGCGATGGCGCACGAAGGGATCGTCGAAGGCAATGACATTGGCCGGCGACGGCAGCGACCGGGCGGCTTCGGCCGAAGACAGCTCATAGGGCAGCTCGACCCAGAAGTGCGAGCCCTGCCCTTCTTCGCTTTCGAAACCAAGGCGGCCACCCATGGTTTCGGCCAGGCCCTTGGCAATGGTGGTGCCAAGGCCCGTGCCGCCGTGGCGGCGGGTCTTGGCGGTGTCGACCTGTTCGAAGGCCTCGAACAGGCGCTTCTGCGCCTCCAGCGGGATGCCGATGCCGGTGTCGCGCACCGAGAAACGCAGCATGATTTCCGGTGGTTCACCCTTGCCCGCCTCTGCCAGCTCGCGCTTGCGCGGCGGCGCCGGCCCCACCTCCAGGGTGACCCGGCCGACGTCGGTGAACTTGATGGCGTTGTTGAGCAGGTTCACCAGGATCTGGCGCAGGTGGTCGACGTCGCCGCGCAGCGTGTCGGGCACCCGGTCCGACACTTGCACTGTGAAGCCCAGGCCCTTGGCGGCGGCCGCGGGCTGCAGCATCACCTGCACGCCGCGCGTCAGTTCGCGCAGGCTGAAGTCCTCGACGTTCAAGCGCAGCTTGCCGGCCTCGATGGCCGAGATGTCCAGCACGTCCTCGACCAGGGCCAGCAGCGCGCGCGCCGAGGTCTGGATGACTTCGGTGCATTCGCGCTGTTCCTTGCTCAGCCGCGTGGTGCTGAGCAGCTGCGACATGCCGACGATGCCGTTGAGCGGCGTCCGGAATTCGTGGCTCATGTTCGCCAGGAAGCGGCTCTTGGCTTCGTTGGCGCGCTTGGCTTCTTCGGTGGCGCGGGTCAGGGCGCGCAGCAGCGAGGTGAGGTAGGCCGGGATGGCGCTCAGGCCCAGCAGCAGGCCCCAGCCCAGCATCTGGTTCTGCTGCCAGTACGGCGTGCTGAGCAGCACGCCCAGGAAACTGGCGCTGGCGATCAGGATGGCCGCCACCAGGTAACGTTCGCCGAAACGCAGGCCGTTGCCGATGGTCACCCACATCAGCACCACGTACACCGGCGCCAGCGACTCGCCGAGCACGTGCATGGCCGCGCCCATCATGCCGTAGTCCAGGAACATGCCCAGCACCCGGCGTGCATGCGAAACGCCCGGACGCAGCGCGATGCCGGCCAGGATGCCCAGGCCGACCACGAACTCGATGGCGAAGAACAGGAAGACCAGCTGCAGCGGTTCGTTGCTGACTTCCGAGGTGGAGGTGACGCCCAGCAGGTAGACCAGGATGACCGCGGTCACCACGACGCGGGTAAGGGCCTGCCCGTGCTCGCTGTCGGTCCGGTTGCGGAACCGGGCGGCCAGGGCCTGCAGGGAGGAGGTCACGGCGCGTCGCCTGCCGGCGGTCTGGTCAGCCGGCCGGCCGCGGCGCCAGCAGCGCGTGGATTTCCTGCACGCGCTCGCGTCGCGCCGTCAGCGCATCGACCACGGCCGGGTCGAACAGCGTGCCGGCGTGGCCGCGCACGAAGTCCATGGCCTCCTGGAAGGAGAACGCCGGCCGCCAGGGGCGGTCGGAGCTCATCGCGTCGAGCACGTCGGCGGCGGCGACGATGCGCGCCGGCAGCGGGATGTCTTCGCCGGCCAGTCCGGACGGATAGCCGCTGCCATCCCAGCGTTCCTGGTGGCCCAGGGCGATGGTGGCGCCGGTCTGCACGAACTTGCTGGAGCTGTCGGACAGCAATTCGAAGCCCAGCTGCGGGTGCCGGCGCACTTCGGCGAACTCGGCCTCGTCCAGCGGCCCCGGCTTGCGCAGGATGGCGTCGGAGATGCCCAGCTTGCCGATGTCGTGCAGCGGCGCGGCCAGTTCGATCATGCGCACTTCGTCTTCGGGCAGGCCCATGGCTTCGGCGATGACGCCGGCGTAGCGGGCCATGCGTTCGAAGCTGGCCACCGAGGTGGCGTCGCGGAAGGCGGTGGCCTTGGCCAGGCGGTGAAGGATCTCGCGCTCACGCTCGTCGAGCTCGTGCATGCGCGCCAGCAACTGGCGCTCGAGTTCGTGGGCGCGCGACTTGAGGTTCTGCTGCTGCTGGCGCAGGGCCAGCAGGTTGCGGCAGCGCGAGCGCAGTTCGCGCGGGCGCACCGGCTTGACCAGGAAATCGATGACGCCGGCCTCGAGCGCGGCGTTGCGGATGGGTTCGTCGCCGACCACGGTGATCAGGATGATCGGCACGTCCCGGTGCGACAGCGGGCGGCGGAAACGGCGGGCGAATTCCAGGCCGTCGAGCTTGGGCATGCGGTAGTCGAGCAGCAGCAGGTCGGGCGAGCTGCGCTGTGACCACAGCAGGGCCTCGACCGGGTCGCCGAAGTCGGTGACCTTCACCTCCGGGCTGATGTCTTCGAGCAGGTGGCGGAACATCGTCCGCTGCGAGGGTTGGTCGTCGACGATCAGTACGTTCACGTGAAGCTCCCGGGTGCGCACACCGTGATTGCCGCGGGTCGCGGCTCCGGCCCAGCTTACTCCCGGGAATTCAGGCCCGGCAAGCACTTGCCGGACATTCTTGCTTACGCTTCTGGCCGCATGTACGGGAAAAGCAGGACGTCGCGGATCGAGGCCGAGTCCGTGACCAGCATCACCAGGCGGTCGATGCCGATACCCAGGCCGCCGGTGGGGGCCATGCCGTACTCCAGGGCACGGATGTAATCGGCGTCGAAATGCATGGCTTCGTCGTCGCCGCCCTCCTTGGCCTCGACCTGGGCCAGGAAGCGCGCTTTCTGGTCCTCGGGGTCATTGAGCTCGGAAAAGCCGTTGGCGATCTCGCGGCCGCCGACGAACAGCTCGAAGCGGTCGGTCAGGCCCGGGTCGCTGTCGGAGGCGCGCGCCAGCGGGCTCACCTCGACCGGATGGTCGGTGATGAAGGTCGGCTGGACCAGGGTGTGCTCGACGGTTTTTTCGAAGATTTCCAGCAGCAGCTTGCCCCAGCCATAGCCGTCCTTGACCCGGATGCCCAGGCGGGCGCAGTGCGCACGCATGGCGGCGAGGTCGCGAAGCTCTTCGCGGCGGATTTCCGGGTTGTGTTCGAGCACGGCCTCGGTCATCGACCAGCGCCGGAACGGCGGCCCAAGGTCGATGGCCATGCCTTCCCATTCCAGGTGCGTGGTGTCGCGCACGCGCAGCGCCACTTCGCGGATCAGCTCTTCGGTAAGGTCCATCACCTCGTGGTAGGTGGCATAGGCCTCGTAGAGCTCGAGCATGGTGAACTCGGGGTTGTGCCGGGTGGACACGCCCTCGTTGCGGAAGTTGCGGTTGATCTCGTACACCCGCTCCATGCCGCCGACCACCAGCCGCTTGAGGTAGAGCTCGGGCGCCACGCGCAGGTAAAGATCCAGGCCCAGCGCGTTGTGGTGGGTGGCGAAGGGCTTGGCCGTGGCACCGCCGGGGATGTAATGCATCATCGGCGTTTCCACTTCCAGGAAACGCCGGCCGTCGAGCCAGGCACGCATCGCCGAGACGATTCGCGAGCGCTGCACGAACACCTCGCGCGCCTCCGGGTTCATGATCAGGTCGACGTAGCGCATGCGGTAGCGCTGCTCGACGTCGGCCAGGCCGTGGAACTTGTCCGGCAGCGGCCGCAGCGACTTGGTCATCAGCCGCAGCGAAGTCGCCTTGACCGACAGTTCGCCGGTGCGGGTGCGGGTAAGGCCGCCCTGCACCGCCACGATGTCGCCCACGTCCCAGCCCTTGAAGGCCTCGTAGGCCTCGCCCAGGTCGGCAGCCTGCAGGTACAGCTGGATGCGGCCGGACATGTCCTGGATCTGGGCGAAGCTGGCCTTGCCCATCACGCGCTTGGCCATCAGCCGGCCGGCGACCGAGACGCTGCGGTCCAGTGCTTCCAGGGTCTCGGCGGTCCAGGCGTCCTTGTCGGCGAACTCGGCCTGCAGGTCGCCGGCGTAGTCGGCGCGCACGAAGTCGTTCGGGAAGGCGACGCCGCCGGCTTCGCGCAGCGCGGCGAGTTTGGCGCGGCGTTCGGCGATCAGGGCGTTTTCGTCGGCGGCGGGCGCGGGCTGGCTGGGCTTGTCGGTCATGGTCTTGGTTTCTCAGGCGTCGGAGCGCTTGGCGCCGACTTCCAGGCCGGCCTTGAGGCTGGCTTCGATGAATTCATCCAGGTCGCCGTCGAGCACCTTCTGGGTGTCGGAGCGTTCGATGCCGGTGCGCAGGTCCTTGATGCGGCTCTGGTCGAGCACGTAGTTGCGGATCTGGCTGCCCCAGCCGATGTCGGACTTGGTGGCTTCCACCGCGTCCTTTTCGGCGTTGCGTTTCTGGATCTCAAGCTCGTAGAGCTTGGCGGCCAGCATCTTCATCGCGGTGTCGCGGTTGGCGTGCTGGCTGCGGCCGGTCTGGCAGGCGACCACGATGCCGGTGGGCTCGTGGGTGATTCGCACCGCCGATTCGGTCTTGTTGACGTGCTGGCCGCCGGCGCCGGACGACCGATAGACGTCGGTGCGCAGGTCGGCGGGATTGATGGTGATGTCGATGTTGTCGTCGACTTCCGGCGACACGAACACCGAGGTGAAGCTGGTGTGCCGGCGGTTGTCGGAGTCGAACGGCGACTTGCGCACCAGCCGGTGCACGCCGGTCTCGAGCTTGAGCCAGCCGTAGGCGTATTCGCCCTCCACGCGGAAGGTGGCCGACTTGATGCCGGCGACGTCGCCGCCGCTGACTTCCATCAGTTCGGTCTTCCAGCCGCGCGATTCGCACCAGCGCAGGTACATGCGCAGCAGCATTTCGGCCCAGTCCTGGGCCTCGGTGCCGCCGGCGCCGGCCTGGATGTCGACGAAGGCGTTGGCCGAATCCATCTTGCCGGAGAACATGCGGCGGAATTCGAGCTGTTCGACCTCGCGCGCGGTTTTTTCCACGTCCTCGACGACCGAGTCAACGGTGTCGGCGTCGTCTTCCATTTCGGCCAGGTCCACCAGCTCGGCGCCGCCTTCGAGGCTGGCGGTCAGCGTGCGGATGCCGTCGACGACCTTTTCAAGCGAGGCGCGTTCACGGCCCAGGGCCTGGGCGCGTTCGGGATCGTTCCAGACGTCGGGGCTTTCCAGCTCCCGGTTTACTTCTTCGAGACGTTCGACCTTGAGGTCGAAGTCAAAGATACCCCCTGAGCGAATCGAGCCGGCCAATGAGGTCGGCGATGCGCTGGCGGATGGGATTGAGTTCCATGGGATTTACGCGATTTGGGGGACGAAAGGCCGCAAATAATAACACCCGCCCTAGGCGGGTGCGGGCTCGAGGTGGCGCACCAGCAGCTGCACGCCGCGGCGGCCGTTCCAGTCGTCGGGTTCAAGCTGGTAGGCCAGGCGCAGGCGCGGCGGCGGCGCGGTGCCGGCCCAGCCGCCGAAGTGGATGGCCGACAGCTTTGCGCCACCGGAATCGGGCGCCAGTTCAAGCTTGAGATGGCGTTCGCCGACGCGGCGCCAGGACTGCACCCGGAAGCAGCCGTCGAAGACCGGTTCCGGAAACCCCTGGCCCCAGGGGCCGGCCAGGCGCAGCTGGTCGGCAAGGTCGCGGCTGAAGTCGGCCGCGTCCAGTTCGCCGTCGCTGGCCAGCTCGGCGCGCAGCTGGGCCGGGTCGACCAGGCCGGCGACCACGGTTTCCAGGGCCTGCCGGAAGGCCGGCAACTGCCCTGCCCCGAGGCTCAGGCCCGCGGCCATGGCGTGGCCGCCGAAGCGTTCGATCAGGCCGGGATGGCGTGCGTCCACCGCCGCCAGCGCGTCGCGCAGGTGCAGGCCCGGGATCGAACGCGCCGAGCCCTTCAGGCGGTCGCTGCCGGGCTCTTCCGGCGCGAAGGCCAGCACCGGCCGGTGCAGCCGGTCCTTGAGCCGCGAGGCCACCAGGCCGACCACGCCCGGGTGCCAGTCGGGTTCGTGCAGGCACAGCACCGGCGGCAGCTCGCCCTCGCCCAGCGGCAGGTTCGCCACCAGGGCTTCGGCGGTATCGACCATCTGCTGCTGCAGGTCCTTGCGTTCAGCGTTGATGCCCTCGAGCACTTCGGCAAGCTCACGGGCCCGGCGCGGGTCGTCGCAAAGCAGGCATTCGATGCCCAGGGCCATGTCCTCGAGCCGGCCGGCGGCGTTGAGCCGCGGCCCGATGGCGAAGCCGATGTCGGAGGCCGTCAGGTTGGCTTCGTCGCGCCTGGCCAGTTCGATCAGCGCGCGCAGGCCGGGCTGGCCCTGGCCGTTGCGCAG
The DNA here is from genome assembly GCF_963976025.1 of uncultured Arenimonas sp. NCBI lineage: Bacteria > Pseudomonadati > Pseudomonadota > Gammaproteobacteria > Lysobacterales > Lysobacteraceae > Arenimonas > uncultured Arenimonas sp. The sequence goes on along the minus strand of NZ_CAXBJS010000073.1, from coordinate 1,553 downwards.
GCGCCTGAGGCCGGCCGACACCAGCAGGCGGTTGTTGTAGTCCAGCGGCACCAGGTCGGCCACGGTGCCCACGGCCACCAGGTCGAGCAGCACCGACAGGTCGGGCTCGGGGCCGGTGAAGGCACCGGCCTCGCGCAAGTGCCGGCGCAGCGCCAGCAGCAGGTAAAAGACGACGCCGACGCCGGCCAGGGCCTTGCTGGGAAAGCTGTCGTCGCCGAGATTGGGGTCCACGATCACGTCGGCATCGGGCAGGGTGTCGCCCGGCAGATGGTGGTCGGTGACCAGCACGCGCCAGCCGCGCGCCTTGGCGGCGGCGATGCCGGCGTGGCAGGCGATGCCGCTGTCCACGGTCAGCAGCAGGTCGGGCGCCATCGCCACCAGGTCCTCCACCAGCGCCGGCCGTCGCAGTCGAAGTCACCGACCACCACTACGTGGGCATTGCTGCCTATCGCGTCCGCAAGCATCGCCGCTGCCTGGTCCACCTGGCCCAGGGCGTCCGGGGGCAGCAGGCGGGCCAGCCGGAGCTCGCCGTCGGCGGGCGTAAGCACGCCGCGGGCCGCATAGATGCGCTGCAGCACCGGCGGCACGGAATCCGGCCAGGGGCCGAACGCCGGAACGTCGCGCCGGACGATGCGCGTGGCCGGTGGCCTCATGCCAGGCTGGCCAGCGCGGGGCGCAGCAGGCGCCAGCGCTGGCCCGGATGCAGCCACCAGGCCGCGCCGTCGGCGAAATCCAGAACCAGGCCGGCGGTATCCAGGCGGGCCAGGCGTTCAAGCAGGGTCGCTTCGACGGCGGCCCAGTCGCGGCTGTCGCGCAGGTCGATCAATTCGCCTTCGGCGCCCGGTGGCCCGGCGGCGGCAAGCGCCGCCAGCGAGGCAAGCTGCGCTTCATCCGAATGCACCGTGCGCAGCCGGCCCTGCACCTGGTCGGGCAGTCGGCCGGCACCCCAGAAACACAGGCTGTTGGCCGGCACCCGGCCACTGGCCACGCGCGCGGCGTTGACCGGGTGGTTGTGCAGGATCACCTGGGCTTCGTTGAGCAGCGCACGCCAGCGCCGGCCTTCCGGGCCGTCGGGCAGGTGCAGGAACAGGTCGTCGCCCAGCACCGCTTCGGGCGCGGCGAAAGCGGGCAGCCTCGCCTCGACCGGCAGCGCCAGGTACCAGCGCGCCGGATGCGGCGCCGAGAGCGGGAAACCGGTGTCGCCGAACAGCGGCCGCAGGGCGTCGGAAAGCGCCTTCGCCTCTTCGGCCGTCAGGCCCAGTTCGCCCACGGCCAGCACGCGCGCGCCGGTCATGTCTGGACGCACGTAGGCCGGATCGGCGCGCAGCCAGCTGTGCAGCACGGCGTCGCCGGCGTCACGCTGGCGGGTGATGGCGGCCATCGGCCAGCCACGCGGCAGCAGCTCGAACCAGCGCTGCAGCTGCGCGGATTCGCCGGCTTCGCCGTCGGGCAGGCGGTCGGCGCGGCCCAGTGCGCGGGCTACCGGTTTGCACAGGGGCTGGCCGGCGAAACGCCGGCGTTCGGGCAGCAGCAGGACCTGGCGCGGGGCGCTC
>NZ_CAXBJS010000072.1:0-13519 GCF_963976025.1 uncultured Arenimonas sp. | reverse complement strand
ATCGTCGACATCCATGTCTCCGATGGTCGGTCAGGGCGACTGCACGCTACCTCCTGGAATGGACGTCGGGGCCGGCAGGAGATCAAGAGCGCAAGGCGCTCTCGTGCCGCAGGCTCTGGGCATCGCCCCGATTTGCCGGGAAGCCGCTTTCCCATCGGCCACACCGTGGCGTTGGGGAGGTGTCGCGTCTTCGCCCCGGCCGACCATCGGAGACATGGATGTCGACGATGAGCCCCCATGGATGGGTTCACGGCGTGTCGGTCGGGGCGAAGACGCGGCGCCTCCACCCGCGGAACGGACACGTGGCGCTTCGCTTGCCGAAGGGCAAGTCAAAAGCATCGGGACTGAAGTCCCTGCTACATGGGGGGCGGCCTAATATTTTCGGCGAGTGCCGTCGGGCTGGCGCTTGAAGCGCTGGTGCAGCCACAGGTACTGCTCGGGCCGGCGGCGGATCAGGCCTTCGAGCGTGGCCATGATGCGGGCGGTGTCGGCGGCGGCGTCGCGGGTGGGGAAACCTTCCAGCGCCGGCAGGATCTCAATGCGGTAGCGGCCGTCGTCCAGGCGTTCGTGGAACAGCGGCAGCACCACGGCGCCGCCCAGGCGCGCCAGCTGGTGTGTGGACGTGAGGCTCCAGGCCGGCTGCCCGAAAAAGGGCACGAACACGCTGTCGCCGCGCCGGGTTTCCTGGTCGGGCGCGAACCACAGCACGCCGCCCTGCTTGAGATGCCGGATCGCCGGCCGCAGCTCGTCGCGCGCGAACATCGCCTTTGCGTGCCGCAGCCGGCCGCGTTTGACCGCCCATTCCATCGCGGCCTGCTCGTGCGGCCGGTACATCGCGCCCAGCTCGACCTGCTGGCACAGCAGCCGCAGGCAGACTTCCAGTGTGGTGAAGTGCGCCGAGACCAGGATGACGCCGCGGCCGCCGGCCTGGGCGGCGCGCAGGTGTTCCAGACCGGTCAGTTCGTAGCCGCGGTCCACCGGCGCCAGCCGGCCCCACCAGGCGCGCAGGAACTCGAACAGGCCCAGGCCCAGCGAGGAAAAATTCTCTCGCAGCAGGCGCCCGCGCGCGGCTTCGTCCATTTCCGGGAAACACAGCGCCAGGTTGGTCGCCGCCACCCGCCGCCGCGAGGGCAGCAGGTGCAGCATCAGCCGGCCCAGCAGCGGCCCGGCGCGGCGCTGCAGCCACCAGGGCCAGCGCGCCACGGTCCAGCCCAGGGCGATACCGAGCCAGGTGGGCCAGGTGCGGGGCGACAGCGGCGGGGGCGGAAAGTCGGACGGGGCCATGCGGCGGACATTCTAGCCGGGGTATCCTGCGCGCCATGCAACCCACCTTCGGACAGCGCGTCCTGCTGGGCCTCTACGCGCTGGTCCTGCACCTTGCGTTCCCCATCACGCTCTACCACCTGGTCTGGCGCGGCATGCGCCAGCGCGAGTACCTGCGCCGGTGGACGGAACGTTATGGCTGGCTGGAGGGCAAACTCGACCTGCACGACGCCATCTGGGTGCACGCGGTGTCGGTGGGCGAGGTGATCGCGGCGCGGCCGCTGGTGGACGGCCTGCTGGCGCGCCACCCGGACCGCCCACTGCTGGTCACCACCATCACTCCCACCGGATCCGAACGCGTGCGTGCGCTCTGGGGCGACCGCGTGCACCACGTCTACCTGCCCTACGACCTGCGCGAGATGGTGCGGCGGTTCCTCGACCGCGCCCGGCCGGCGCTGGCGGTGATCGTGGAAACCGAGATCTGGCTGAACCTGTACGTGGAATGCGAACACCGCGGCATCCCGCTGATGATGGTCAACGCGCGGCTGTCGGAACGATCGCTGCGCGGCTACCTGCCGGCGCGTTCGCTGGCGCGCCTGGCCATGCAGTCGGTGGACCTGGTGGCGGCGCAGTCGCGCGCCGACGCCGAGCGCCTGGCCCAGATCGGTGCGCGCCGCGAGAACATCATCGTCACCGGCAACCTCAAGTACGACCTGGCCCCGCCCGAAGGCGTGCACGAACAGGCCCTGCTGTGGCGCCGCGGCTGGGGCGAGGACCGGCCGGTATGGATGGCCGCCAGCACCCACGGCCCGGAAGAAGCCGCCGTGCTGGCCGCGCACCAGGCCGTGCTTGAACAACACCCCGACGCCCTGCTGCTGTGGGCGCCGCGCCATCCGGAACGATTCGGGCCGGCCGCGGCGCAGGCCCAGGAAGCCGGCCTGGCCGTGCGCACGCGCCGCGGCCAGCGCCTGCCGGTGGGCGACACCCAGGTGTTCATCGTGGACACGATCGGCGAACTGCTGTGGTTCTTCGCCGCGGCCGATGTGGCTTTCGTTGGCGGCAGCCTGTGCCCGGTGGGTGGCCACAACGTGCTTGAGCCCGCGGCGCTGGGCGTGCCCAGCGTGGTGGGCCCGCATACCTTCAACTTCGCCGAAGTCACCCGTCGCCTGGGCCAGGCCGGCGGCCTGCTGCAGGTCGGCGACGCGCCGGCACTGGCCGGCGCGGTGCGCGCCCTGCTGGACGATCCCGCGCGCTGCCGGGACATGGGCAAGAAGGCGCGCGCGGAAATGCGCGCGCTGGGCGGGGCGGTGGGACGAACGCTGGACTTGGCCGACCAGGTTCTGGCGGGCCGGCGCACGTTCGGCGCCGGCTCCGCGGGGGACTAGCGGGCGCTTATTCCGCGTCTTCCGTGGCCGGCGATACCAGCGGGGCTTCGGCGTCGGCGGTCAGCACGCTGTTGACGGCCTGCAGGTCTTCGACGGTGATCGTGCCGGCGGCCTGGCGCAGGCGCAGGGTGTTGACCAGGAAGGCGTGGCGGGCGCGGGCGTATTCGCGCTGGGCCTGGAACAGCGCCTGCTGGCCGATCAGCACGTCGACGATGGTGCGGGTGCCGACCTCGAGGCCGGCCTCGCTGGCTTCGTACGCGGCCTGGGCCGAGACCACCGACAGGCGGCGGGCTTCGACCTCGGCTTCGCCGGCTTCCAGCGAACGCTGGGCGTTGCGGGTGAAGCGAACGACCGAACGGCGCTGCTGTTCAAGGCGCTCGGCGGCGATGTCGCGGCCATACACGGCCTGGCGCACGCCCGACTGCACGGCGCCGCCGGCATAGAGCGGCACGGACAGCGAGATGCCGACGGTGCTGCCGCCGCCCGAGGTGTTCGGGCCGCCCGGGTACTGGTTCTGCCAGCCGGCGCTGTCGCCGATCGAGGCGCTGGCCGACAGGGTGGGCAGGTGGCCGGAACGGGCGGTGCGGATGTCACGCTCGGCGGCGGCCAGGGCCAGTTCGGCGGCCAGCAGGCTGGGGTTGGACTCGGTGGCGATGGACACCCACTCGTCGGCGTCGCCTTCGATGGTGTTCTTGGGCACGAAGCCGGGCTCCAGGCCCTGCAGGTTGTCCATGCGCCGGCCGGTGATCTCGGCCAGGGCCTCTTGGGCGTCCTCGAGCGCGATGGCGGCGGCGATGGCGTTGGCGCGGGCGCTGTCGTAGCGGGCGCGGGCCTCGTGCACGTCGGTGATCGGGGCCAGGCCCACTTCCAGGCGCTTTTCGGCCTGGTCGAGCTGGCGCTTGACCGAACGTTCCTCGGCGCGCGAGGAGATCAGGGTCTCGATGGCGGTGAGCACGACGAAGTAGGCGTCGGCGACGCGGATGATCAGGTTGTCGGCTTCGGCGCGCAGTTCGAACGCGGCCTGCTCGTCGCGCAGCTTGCTGGCGTTGAGCGCGGTGTAGTTGCCGTAGTCGTAAAGCGACTGGCTGAGGCTGGCGCCGTAGCTGCGGTCGCGGCTGTACATGTCCTGGCCGCGCACGCGCGAGTCGGTGAGGCTGGCGCTGGCGCTGATCTGCGGCAGCAGGCGCGAGCGGGCCTGCACGACGTTTTCGCCGGTGGACAGGCGCTGGGATTCGGCGGCCCCGAGCACGGGGTCGGATTCACGGGCCATCTGGTAGGCATCCATGAGGTCCGCGGCCGAGGCAGTGCCGGCGGCACCGGCAAGCAGGAAGGCGAAAGCGAGGGGACGAAGGCTCAGGCGCATGGGGAGGGTCCTGGTATCAAAGGGTGAACTGCGGGGCCGGCTCGGCGCCGTGCAGGTAGGGCACGTCGGTTTCGAACAGGCTTTCGCGGTGGAAACTGTCGCCATGGCGGGTGATCAGCACGGCTTCTTGCACCGGTGCCTGGCCATGGATGACGAAGAGGCGGCCACCGGGCTTGAGCCAGGCGCCAAAACGGTCGGGGTCGGTGGCCACGGCGCCGGTGATGCAGATGGCATCGAACTGGCGGCCAGGGGTCCAGGCGAAAACATCCGCCGTTTCTACGCGGACGTTGGTGATGCTTTCGGCAACGAGGCGGGCGCGGCTGCGTTCGACGAAATCGGCGTGGCGGTCGATGCTGGTGACATCGCGCGACAGCGCGGCCAGGCAGGCGGTAATGAAACCCGAGCCGGTGCCGACTTCCAGCACGTCGTCGCCCGGGGTGATGGCCATGGCCTGCAGCATGCGGCCTTCGACCACGGGCTTCATCATGACCTCGCCGTGCTCGAGCGGCAGCGGCAGGTCGGCGAAGGCCAGCTTGCGGTGGCGCGGCGGCACGAAGTCTTCGCGGCGCACGCTCATCAGGGTTTCGAGCACGCGCGGGTCGAGCACCTCCCAGGGCCGAACCTGCTGTTCGACCATGGCGAATCGGGCCTGCTGGAAGTCAATCGTCATTACGGCTAAATCCTTGAATCACAAGGGCGCTGATTCTACGCCCCGGCCGGGGGCCGCGGAAGGCGGAACACGGGCGGGAAACTGGGAAAGTGAATACCGGATGGCGCACCGGCAGCGGGAACGCGGCCCCATGGCGGCAAGGATGCTGGCCGCGGCGCGGCCCCCTGTAGTGCCATTGGTCACCGGGACTTCACGCGGCAAGGGGCGCCGTTCATGCTTCACCGGCGGCCGGGCCCGTAGGCGCGCAGGAACATGTCCACCGTCGCTTCGAGGTGGCTTTCGAGCTGCGGGCCGGCCAGCGGCGCAGGGCAGCTGCAGACCAGGCGGGCGTGGTGTTCGCCCTTTAGCAGGGCGAAAAACTGCGATGCGGCCCGGGTGCAGTCGGGCACCTGCAGCTCGCCGGCTTCGACTTCGGCGCGCAGGAATTCGGCGAAGGCTTCCTGGATGCGCTCGGGGCCGGCTTCCCAGAACAGGCGCGGCAGCGTGGAGGTTTCCGGCAGCTGCTGGGACATGATCCGGTGCACGGCGATCGCCTCTTCCGAGGTGATCAGGCGGAACAGCGCCCGGGCGATGCGCAGCAGCTGGGCCCGCATCGGCCCTTCGAAGCGGGCCACGAACAGGTCGGCCGGCAGCAGGTCTTCGCAGCTGGCCTTCACGGCCTCGACGAACAGGCTTTCCTTGTCCTGGAAGTGGCTGTAGACCGTCAGCTTGGATACGCCGGCGACCTGGGCGACCGCGTCCATGGCCGTGCCCTCGTAGCCGCGGGCCAGGAACAAGGCCTTGGCAGCTTCAAGGATGGCGGCGCGCTTGCCCGGGTCCTTGGGACGGCCGGGCGAGGCGGGGCGGGTGGCAGCGACCATTCGGGGGCTTTCCGGGGATTATTGAACTGGCGAGTATGGTAAAGCTACTATCCCCCCAGTTCAATCAATCTGCTGATGCCGCCATGACTGCTGTCACCCTGCGACGACCCCTTTTCAGGGCTGGCCTGCGCCTTGGTCTGGCCGCCGGCCTGCTGGCCGCGCTCGCCGGCTGCGGCGACGATTCAGCAAGCCAGGACACGGCCCGCCCCGCCTGGGTGGTGCAGGCGACCACGCAGGGCGCGGCGCCCACCGCCTATGCCGGCGAAGTGCGGGCGCGCTTTGAGCCCGCGCTGGCCTTTCGCATCGGCGGCAAGATCAGCAAGCGTTTTGTCGATGTCGGCGCGCGGGTGAAGAAGGACCAGCCGCTGGCCGAACTCGATGCCTCCGACGTCGGCCTGCAGCGCGACGCCGCGCAGGCGCAGCTGTCGTCGGCGGAAGCCGACCTGGCCCTGGCCACCTCCGAACTTGAACGCTACCGCGACCTCGTCGCCCAGCAGCTGGTCAGCCGGTCGCTGTACGACGCCCGCGTGTCCCAGCACGAAGCCGCCCTGGCCCGCGTGCGCCAGGCGCGCGCGCAGGCAGATGTATCGGTGAACCAGGCGGGTTACGCCGTGCTGCGCGCGCCGGCCTCGGGCGTCATCGCCCAACGGCTGGCCGAGGCCGGCCAGGTAGTGGCCGCCGGGCAGACAGTGTTCGTGCTGGCCGAAGACGGCGAGCGCGAAGTGGCGATCAGCGTGCCGGAACGCGATGCCCGCGACTTCAGCGTCGGCCGGCCGCTGGCGGTGGAGCTGTGGTCGCGTCCCGGCGAACGCTTCCCCGGCTCGCTGCGCGAAATCTCGCCTTCGGCCGACCCGCAGGCGCGCACCTTCGCGGCGCGGGTCAGCTTCGAACCCGGCGACACGCCGGTGGACCTGGGCCAGAGCGCCCGCGTCTACGCCAACGGCGGCGACCAGCCGGTGGTGACGGTGCCGCTGTCGGCGGTGCACGAGATGGACGGCGAAGCGGCGATCTGGGTGGTCGATCCCGAGGATTCCAGCGTGCACCTGCGGCCGGTGGCCCTGGGCGCCTACGGCGAGGACCGCGTGCCGGTGCTTGAGGGCCTGGCCGCCGGCGACTGGGTCGTGGCCGCCGGCGTGCACCTGCTGCTGGAAGGCCAGCGCATCACGCCGATTGACGACCAGAACCGGCCGGTGGACCTGGCGCCGCCGGCGCCCGCCGCCGACCCGCGCTGAGGCCGGGGCATGGACAGCCGCTTCAACCTTTCCGAGTGGGCCCTGAAGAACCGGGCCCTGGTGCTGTATTCGATGCTGGTGCTGGCCTTCCTGGGCATCGCCAGCTACCAGGGCCTGGGCCAGTCCGAGGACCCGCCCTTCACCTTCAAGATCATGGTCGTGCGCACCTTCTGGCCCGGTGCCACCGCCGACGAGGTGGCCCAGCAGGTCACCGACAAGATCGAAAAAGAGGTGATGGAGACCGGGCGTTACGAATACGTGCGCTCGTATTCGCGCGCCGGCGAGTCGCTGGTGATGCTGATGTCCAGGGACTCGCTGCGGTCCAGCGAATTGCCGGCGCTGTGGTACGACGTGCGCAAGAAGGTGGGCGACGTGCGCCACACGCTGCCGCAGGGCGTTATCGGCCCGTATTTCAACGACGAGTTCGGCGACACCTTCGGCAACATCTACGCGCTGTCGGGTGACGGCTTCGACTACGCCACCATGAAGGACTACGCCGAGCGCATCGAGCTGGTGCTGCATCGCCTGCCCGACGTCGGCAAGATCGAACTGCTCGGCCTGCAGGACGAGAAGATCTGGATCGAGCTGTCGAACACCAAGCTCGCCACCCTGGGCCTGCCGCTGGACCAGGTGCAGCGCGCCATCGACGAACAGAACGCCGTGGCGCCGGCCAGCTTCTTCGAGACCCCCACCGACCGCGTGCAGCTGCGGGTGTCGGGCCGCTTCGACAGCGTTCGCGAGATCCGCGACTTCCCCATCCGCATCGGCGACCGCAGTTTCCGCCTGGGCGACGTGGCCGAGGTGCGCCGCGGTTTCGCCGACCCGGCGGCACCGCGCATGCGCTTCATGGGTGACAACGCCATCGGCATCGCCGTGGCCATGCGCAGCGGCGGCGACATCCTGAAGCTGGGCGAGGTGCTGGACGCCGAGTTCGCGCGCCTGCAGGAAACCCTGCCGGTGGGCATGACCCTGCGCAAAGTGTCCGACCAGCCGGCGGCGGTGCGCAGCGGCGTATCCGAGTTCGTGCGCGTGCTGACCGAAGCCGTGATCATCGTGCTGCTGGTGAGCTTCTTCTCGCTGGGTTTCCGCACCGGCCTGGTGGTGGCGCTGTCGATACCGCTGGTGCTGGCGATGACCTTCGCGGCGATGAACTACTTCGACATCGGCCTGCACAAGATTTCGCTCGGCGCCCTGGTGCTGGCGCTGGGCCTGCTGGTGGACGACGCCATCATCGCGGTCGAGATGATGGCGGTGAAGATGGAGCAGGGCTACAGCCGGGTGAAGGCGGCGGCCTTCATGTGGAAATCCACGGCCTTCCCGATGCTCACCGGTACGCTGGTCACCGCCGCGGGCTTCCTGCCCATCGCCACGGCGGCCTCGAGCACCGGCGAGTACACGCGCTCGATCTTCCAGGTGGTGACGATCGCGCTGCTGCTGTCGTGGATCGCGGCGGTGGTGTTCATTCCCTACCTGGGCGACAAGTTGCTGCCGGCGCCCAAGCCGGTGGCCGAAGGGCATGCCGGCCACGGCCACGACCCTTACGACACGCGCTTCTACCGGCGCTTCCGCAGCTGGGTCATCTGGTGCGTGCACCACCGCTGGCTGGTGATCGCGGTGACGGTGGGTGCCTTCGTGGTGTCGGTGGCGATGTTCCGGTTCGTGCCGCAGCAGTTTTTCCCGGATTCGACCCGGCTGGAGCTGATGGTGGACCTGGAGCTGGCCGAGGGCAGTTCCCTGCGCCACACCGAAGTGGTGGCGCAGCGGCTGGAAAAGGCCCTGGCCACGCGCGAGGACATTCAAAGTTACGTGGCCTACGTCGGCAGCGGCACGCCGCGTTTTTACCTGCCGCTGGACCAGAAGCTGCCGCAGGCCAACTTCGCCCAGTTCGTCATCCTGGCGCCGGACATCAAAGCGCGCGAGGAGGTGCGGACCTGGCTGATCGGCCTGTTCGAGCGCGAATTCAGCGACGTGCAGGCACGCGTGTCGCGGCTCGAGAACGGGCCGCCGGTGGGTTTCCCGATCCAGTTCCGGGTGTCGGGTGAACATGTGGACGAAGTGCGCCGGCTGGCGCGCGAGGTCGCGGCGCGGGTGCGCGGGAATCCCCACGTCACCAACGTCAACCTGGACTGGGACGAGCCCAGCAAGGTCGTGCGCCTGGTCATCGACCAGGAACGTGCGCGCGTGCTGGGCGTGAGCTCGGCGCAGGTGGCCGGCTTCCTGCGCGGCTCGCTGTCGGGCACTACCGTCAGCACCTATCGCGAAGGCAACGAGCAGATCGAGATCCTGCTGCGCGGCCCGGCCGAGGAACGCGAGCGCCTGTCGCTGCTGGGCAGCCTGTCGGTGCCCTCGGCGGGTGGCCAGCCGGTGCCGCTGTCGCAGATCGCCACGCTCGAATACGGCTTCGAGGACGGCATCATCTGGCACCGCAACCGCCTGCCGACGGTGACCGTGCGCGCCGACGTGTACGGCGACGTCACGCCGCCGTCGGTCACCGCCGAGATCCTGCCGCGGCTCGAGGACATCCGCGCCGCGCTGCCGCCGGGCTACCTGCTCGAAACCGGCGGCACGGTCGAAGATTCCGGCCGCGGTTCGCGCTCGGTCGCCGCGGGCGTGCCGCTGTTCATCGGCGTGGTGGTGACCCTGCTGATGATCCAGCTGCGCAGCTTCCCGCGCACGCTGATGGTGGTGCTGACGGCGCCGCTCGGGCTGATCGGCGTGGTGCTGTTCCTGCTGGTGTTCCGGGTGCCGTTCGGCTTCGTGGCGATGCTGGGCACGATCGCACTCAGCGGCATGATCATGCGCAACTCGATCATCCTGGTGGACCAGATCGAACAGGACATCGCCGCCGGCAGCCCGCCGGCCCGCGCCGTCGTGGACGCCACCGTGCGCCGCTTCCGCCCGATCGTGCTGACCGCCCTGGCGGCGGTGCTGGCCATGATCCCGCTATCGCGCAGCGTCTTCTTCGGGCCCATGGCCGTCGCCATCATGGGCGGCCTGATCGTCGCCACCGCCCTGACGCTGCTGTTCCTGCCGGCGCTGTATGCCGCCTGGTTCCGCGTGCCGAACCCCGCGAGGACGTAGATTCGTTTCTGAACACGGATGGACACGGATAAGAGCCGATAAACACGGATAGAGCATTCTTTCGATTGGTTTGCTCTTGCCCTATCCGTGTTCATCCGTGCCCGTCCGTGTCATCCGTGGCAGAAAACAGATGCCCCGAGACCCGACCCATGATTCAATGGCGGCCGGAAGCGGGGGTGCCCGGCGGGATGCGGGCTGAGACATACCCTTCGAACCTGATCCGGCTGATACCGGCGTAGGGAAGCTTCGTGGTGCCGGCCCCGTGCCCGCGCCCGGCGCCGCCGCTTCGTTCCAGCCCCCTGGCCTCCTTGCCGGGGAGCGCGCCCAAAGGACGAACGTATGAATGCCCTGCCCACCGAACTGCTGCGCCAGGCCCAGCAGCTTTCCGAAGAAGTGACCCGGCCGATCCCCGGCTCGCGCAAGATCCACGTCGAAGGCTCGCGCCCCGACCTGCAGGTGCCGATGCGCGAGATCGCGCTGTCGCCGACGCCGCGCATGTATGGCATCCAGGAACCGAACGCGCCGTTCTGCACCTACGACACCTCGGGCCCCTACACCGACCCGGACGCGACCATCGACCTGGCCGCGGGCCTGTCCGCCCTGCGCGCGCAGTGGATCGCCGACCGCGGCGATTGCGCACCGCTAGATGGCCTGAGCAGCGAATTCGGCCGTTCCCGCGCCGACGACGCCAAACTCGACGCCGTGCGTTTCCCGGCCCTGCGCCCACCGCGCCGCGCGCTGGCCGGCCGCAACGTCAGCCAGATGCACTACGCCCGCCGCGGCATCGTCACGCCGGAGATGGAGTACATCGCCATCCGCGAGAACCAGCGCATCGAGGCCATCACCGAAGCGCACCTGCTGCAGCGCCACCCGGGCGAATCCTTCGGCGCCAGCCTGCCGGGCCTGATCACGCCCGAGTTCGTGCGCGATGAAGTCGCCCGCGGCCGCGCCATCATCCCGGCCAACATCAACCACCCGGAAATCGAGCCGATGATCATCGGCCGCAACTTCCTGACCAAGGTCAACGCGAACATCGGCAACAGCGCTGTTTCGTCGGGCATCGCCGAGGAAGTGGAAAAGCTGGTCTACGCCATCCGCTGGGGCGCCGACACGGTGATGGACCTGTCCACCGGCAAGCACATCCACGAAACCCGCGAGTGGATCATCCGCAATTCGCCGGTGCCCATCGGCACCGTGCCGATCTACCAGGCGCTGGAGAAGGTGGACGGCAAGGCCGAGGAGCTGACCTGGGACATCTTCCGCGACACGCTGATCGAACAGGCCGAGCAGGGCGTGGACTACTTCACCATCCACGCCGGCGTGCTGCTGCGCTACGTGCCGCTCACGGCCAGGCGCGTCACCGGCATCGTAAGCCGCGGCGGCTCGATCCTGGCCAAGTGGTGCCTGGCCCACCACAAGGAGAATTTCCTCTACACGCACTTCGAGGAAATCTGCGAAATCATGAAGGCCTACGACGTCAGCTTCTCGCTGGGCGACGGCCTGCGCCCGGGCTGCATCGCCGACGCCAACGACGCCGCCCAGTTCGGCGAGCTCGAAACCCTGGGTGAACTCACGAAGATCGCCTGGAAGCACGACGTGCAGACCATGATCGAAGGCCCCGGCCACGTGCCGATGCAGCTGATCAAGGAAAACATGGACAAGCAGCTGCGCGAGTGCGGCGAGGCGCCGTTCTACACGCTCGGCCCGCTGACCACCGACATCGCGCCGGGCTACGACCACATAACGTCGGCGATTGGCGCCGCGATGATCGGCTGGTTCGGCACCGCCATGCTTTGTTACGTCACGCCCAAGGAACACCTGGGACTGCCCAACAAGGCCGACGTGCGCGAGGGCCTGATGGCCTACCGCATCGCCGCCCACGCCGCCGACCTGGCCAAGGGCCATCCGGCCGCCCAGGCCCGCGACAACGCCCTGTCCAAGGCCCGCTTCGAGTTCCGCTGGGAAGACCAGTTCAACCTCGGCCTGGACCCGGAGCGGGCCCGGGAATACCACGACGAAACCCTGCCCAAGGACGCCCACAAGGTGGCGCACTTCTGCTCGATGTGCGGCCCGCACTTCTGTTCGATGAAGATCACCCAGGACGTGCGCGAGTATGCCCAGGCGCAGGGTGTGGCGGACGAAACCGAAGCGCTGGCCAAGGGCATGGAAGAAAAGGCCGCCGAGTTCCGCGCCGCCGGCGCGCAGGTGTATCGACGGGACTGAAGCCGGCCTACTTCCAGTATTCGATGATCCTCGAGACCTTGCCGTCCCGGAACTCGAAGACGGCGAGGTGCTTGTTGCCGCTGTTGCTCTCCAGGCGCTGCACGGCGGCAGCGTCGAGCCCGGGCAGGACGTGGAGGATGCGGTAGCGGTCTTCGGTGAACTCGTACTCCCCCGCCTCGGCGTAGCGCACGGAATTTGCGTAGAGCTCTTCGCGCGTGTAGGTGCCGCCGTAGACTTCGTGGACGTAGGTGAAGTCCGGGGTGTACAGCTCGAACAGCGCGTCGACGTCGGCGGCATCGGAGCCGCGCATCATCATCCGGTTCTGCGCGTCGTTGACGCGCTCGACCAGTTGACGGATCTCGACTTCCGACAGGGAAGTGTCTTCGGCCGCGCAGGCGGTCGTCGCCAGGAACAGGCTGGCCAGCAGTGCAAGCAATCTCATCGTTCACATACCTCTTCGAGCAAGGGTGGTCGGCGCGGGCGCATCTGCGCCAAGGGCCCCGGTGGAAGGCGCAGGCCGCGTGGCGGCCCAGACGCTGGCCAGGACAAGCGCGGCGCCCGCGACCTGCAACGGGCTGAGCGCTTCTCCGAGCAGCAACCAGCCGGCCATGACGGCCACGAGGGGGCTCAGGAAACCCATTGCGCTGACGGTCGACGGCGCAAGGCGCTCGACGCCATTGAACCACAGCACGTAACTGAGCGCGGCGCCGACCAGGGACAACCAGCCCAGTCCGGCCAGCGGGCCAAAGCCCATGGGCGGCAAGCCGGCGCCGAACCAGAAGGCGGCCGGGAGCAGCAGCAGGCCACCGGCGGTCAGCTGCCATGCGGTGAAGGTAAGAAGCGGCGTGTCGCCGCGCCACTTGCGGCTGTAGACGGTGCCGGCCGCCATCGAGGCAGCACCAGCCAGTCCGGCGCCGATGCCGAGTGGATCGAAGCCTGCGTCGGGGCCCAGTACCAGCACCGCGATACCGATCAGGCCCGTGAGGGCCGCAGCGGCCTGGATGGCCCGGATCGGTTCGTCCAGCGCTTTCCTGGCCAGCAACAGCACGATCAGTGGCTGGATGGCGCCGACCGTCGCCGCGATGCCGCCCGGCAGCCGGTACGTGGCGACGAACAGGCAGGCCCAGAAAATGGCGAAGTTCAAGGCGCCGAGCAAGAACACCCGGCCCAGCTGCGAAGGCGGCGGCAGGCGCCGCACCAGCAGAAGCAGGAGCAGGCCGGCTGGCAGGGCGCGCAACACGGCGATCGTCAGCGGGTCGCCGCCGGGCAACAGCTCGGTGGTGACGATGTAGGTCGTGCCCCAGATGGCCGGCGCCAGCGCGGTCAGGCCGATGTCGATGGCTCGGTTCATGGCTCAGTGCTCGTCGGATGCGCCGGGCGGCGCCAGCGGCAGGGCGATGGGCCGCATCGGCGCGGCGTCGGCACCGCGCAGTCGCAGGCCG
>NZ_CAXBJS010000071.1:0-13532 GCF_963976025.1 uncultured Arenimonas sp. | reverse complement strand
GGTGGCGCGCCTGGCCCGCCGGCAGGCCTGCGTGGTCGGACTGGGCGGCGTCGGCAGCTGGCTGGTCGAATCCCTGGCGCGCAGCGGAGTGGGGCGGCTGGTGCTGGTGGATGCCGACGAGGTCTGCGTCAGCAATACCAACCGCCAGTCGCATGCACTTGAAGGCCAGTATGGCCGCGGCAAGGGCGAGGTGCTGGCCGAACGCTGCCGGGCCATCAACCCGGCGATCGAGGTCGAAGTCGTGCCGGCCTTCCTGCTGCCGTCCAACCTCGAGTCCATGCTCGACCGGGGCCACGACATCGTGCTCGACGCCTGCGACAGTTTCCGCAGCAAGCTCGAGATGATCGCCTGGTGCCGGCGGCGCAAGCTGGCCCTGGTCACCTGCGGTTCGGCCGGCGGCCGCCGCGACCCGACCCTGGTGCGCGTGCGCGACCTTTCGCGCACCGAACACGACGCCATGCTGGCCCTGGTGCGCAAGAAGCTGCGCGCCGACTTCGGCTTCCCGCGCAACCCGGACCGCTATTTCGGGGTGCCGGCCGTGTATTCGATGGAAAACGTGAAGTACCCGCAGGCCGACGGCAGCGTCTGCGGCGTGCGGCCGAAGCTGGGCGCCGACGCGGCGCTCAAGCTCGACTGCGGTGCCGGCCTGGGCGCGGCCACCCACGTCACCGGCGCGTTTGCCTTCGCGATGGCCGGCAAGGCGGTGGAGTTGCTTCTCAAACCGCGCGACGGCGACTAGGCGCGCCTAGCCGAACAGCCGAAGCGCGTTGGCCGAGGTGGCTTCGGCGATGGCGGCGGCCGGTTGCCCGCGCAGCTGGGCTACCACGTCCAGCACCTGGCGCAGGCGGGCGGGTTCGTTGCGCTGGCCGCGCCAGCCGGCGTCGGGCTGGTCGGGTGCGTCGGTTTCCAGCAGCAGGCAGTCCAGGGGCATGGATGCGACCGTGCGGCGCAGGCGCTTTGCCCGGTCGTAGGTAACCGGCCCGCCGATGCCCAGGCAAAAACCCAGCTCGAACAGCTGCCGGGCCTGTTCCTCGCTGCCCGACCAGCTGTGCACGACGCCGCGTTGGCCGCCGACTTCGCGCAGGGTGGCGATCACTTCCTCGACCGCCCGGCGCGCATGCAGGACCACCGGCAGGTCGAAGTCGCGGGCCAGCTCCAGCTGGCGGCGGAAATACAGCCGCTGCTTGTCCGGATCGAGCCCGTCGACGAAAAAATCCAGGCCGCACTCGCCCACCGCCGCCGGTCGTTCGCTTTCGAGCCAGTCGCGCAGCTCATCGAGGTGACCCGGCTGGTGGCGGTCCAGGAACATCGGGTGCAGTCCGTAGGCCGGGCGCAGGCCGGGCTCTGCCGCGCACAGGGTCCGGATGGCGTCCCAGCTGGCGCGGTCCACGGCCGGCACCAGCTGCCGGGCCACGCCGGCGTCGCGGGCGCGGGCCAGCACGGCCGGGCGGTCGGCATCGAACTCGGCGGCGTCCAGATGGCAGTGGCTGTCGTATAGCGGGCTCATTCGCGGCGCGATTCACCTTCGATCACCTTGCCCGGCGGTGGTGGCTCGTCCCTGCGCCGCCAGCTGGCCAGCATCAGGGTCGCCAGGGCGGTGACGATTTCGTCGATGAAGGGTATCGGGTCGGGCAGCAGCCAGCTGAGCAGCATCAGCGCCGCGGTGATCTTGAACAGGGTGGGGAAGCGCAGCCGCGCGGCGAACGCGGTCAGCGGGCCGGTGATGGGGTGGGGCATGGGCAGCTCCGTCAGCGTCGCTTTCACAGAAATTAACACGCGGGGAGGGGCCTTCACGGCTTTGTGCCGCGGTTCAGGTTAACTGGCACAGATTGCACTCGCGAAAGCGGGCAAGAATCCGCCCAAGGAGGAATCACCATGAACAAGACAATCCTGGCCGTCGCGGCGGGCATGTTGGTCGGGGGTGGCGCCATCGCCGCCTACCAGGCCTTTGCCACGCCCTATGCCGAAGTGCTGTCCTCGACCCCGATCACCGAGAAGGAAGAGATCTGGGGCGAAGTGGTGGCCGCGACACCCATCACCGAAATGCGCACCGGCGAACGCCAGGTCTGCGAGGACCGCGTGGTCGAAGTGCGCCAGCCCGAGCGTTTCGGCGACAAGGACGGCATGGTCGTCGGCGCCGTGGTCGGTGGCCTGCTCGGCAACCAGGTAGGCAAGGGCGACGGCCGCAAGCTCGCCACGGTCGCCGGCGCCGTGGGTGGCGCCTATGCGGGCCGCGAAATCGACCGCCGCCACGTCGGCGGCAAAAAGAGCACCGAGGTCCAGCAGGTCTGCCAGACGGTGACCGAACCGCGTGAAGAGGTGATCGGCTACGACGTCACCTACCGCGCCGACGGCGAGCTGGCCAGCAAGCGTACCGACCGCAAGCCCGGCGAACAGCTGCTGCTGGGCGAGCGCGACAAGATCGTCGGCTACAACGTCACCTGGCGCTACGAGGGCCAGACCGGCGAGCTGGTGATGGCGCAAGACCCGGGCGACCGCCTGCCGGTCGTGGACGGCACCATCGCCGTGGCGCAGATCGATACGCCCCCGCAGGGTTAGGCCCCGCGGCGGCGACGCCCCCGGAAGGGGCCGGCCTGTCCGGCCCCTTTTCCTTTTGATCATGCCGCCGGGCGGCCAAACCGGCTAGAATCATGGGCTTTCCCGAAGCCCGAAAACCGCAGCCATGGCCCTGAACCCGACCGACCTGTTCGATATCCGTTCCCTGCTCAGCGAAGAGGAGCGCATGATCCAGGACAGCGTCGCCCGCTTCACCGACCAGAAAGTGCTGCCGATCATCGGCGACTGCTTCGACCAGGGCCGTTTCCCCAAGGAACTGGTGCCGGAAATCGCCGCGATGGGTCTGCTGGGTTCCTCGCTGCCGGAAAAATACGGCTGCGCCAACCTCAACGCCGTCAGCTACGGCCTGATCTGCCAGGAACTCGAACGCGGCGACAGCGGCATCCGCAGCTTCGTGTCGGTGCAGAGCTCGCTGTGCATGTACCCGATCTTCGCCTACGGCTCGGAAGAACAGCGCGAGAAGTACCTGCCGGGCATGGCCCGCGGCGAGATCATCGGCTGCTTCGGCCTGACCGAACCGCACGGCGGCTCCGACCCGGCCAACATGAAGACCGTCGCGAAGAAGGACGGCGGCGACTGGGTCATCAATGGCGCCAAGATGTGGATCACCAATGGCAACCTGGCCGACATCGCCATCGTCTGGGCCCAGACCGACGAAGGCATCCAGGGTTTCATCGTCGAGAAGGGCACCAAGGGATTCGAAGCCCAGGAAGTGCACAAGAAGATGAGCCTGCGTGCGTCTGTCACCTCGGCCCTGTTCTTCGATTCGGTGCGCGTGCCCGACAGCCAGCGCCTGCCCAACGTCAAGGGCCTCAAGGGTCCGCTCGGCTGCCTCACGCAGGCCCGCTACGGCATCACCTGGGGCCCGATCGGCGCCGCCATCGCCGCCTACACCTCGGCGCTGGAGTATTCCAAGGAGCGGGTGCTGTTCAACCGCCCGATCGCCGCCACCCAGGCCGTGCAGCTCAAGCTGGCCGACATGGCCCGCCGCATCACCCTGGCGCAGCTGCTGAGCCTGCAGCTGGGTCGTCTGAAGGACGCCGGCACCATGCAGCCGGCGCAGGTGTCGCTGGCGAAGTGGAACAACTGCCGCATGGCCATCGACATCTGCCGCGAAGCCCCGCCGATCCGCCACGCGCTCAACCTCGAGTCCGTGATCACCTACGAAGGCACGGAAACCGTGCACCAGCTGGTGATCGGCCGCGAAGTCACCGGCATCAACGCGTTCTGATCGCCGGCCCGGCGGGCGAAACCCTTCCATGGACCTTGATGGCCTGAAGCTCGAAACCCCGCGGCTGCTGCTGCGGCCCGTGCGTGGCGAGGACTTCGAAGCCTGGGCGGCCTTCTGCGCCGACCCGGTCGCCATGTTTCACCTGGGCGGCGTGCAGCCGCGGGCGGTGGCCTGGCGGTCGCTGCTGTCGGTGGTCGGTGCCTGGCACGTGCAGGGCTTTTCCTTCTTTTCGGTTTTCGAACGCGACTCCGGCCAGTGGGTCGGCCGGGTCGGGCCCTGGCAGCCCGAAGGCTGGCCGGGCACCGAAGTCGGCTATTCGCTCGCCCGGGCCGCCTGGGGAAAGGGTTACGCCACAGAAGCCGTCGCCGCCTGCATGGATTGGGCGGTCGACCACCTGGGCTGGACCGACATCATCCAGACCATTGCTCCCGACAATTTCGCGTCCCAGTCCGTCGCCAAACGCCTTGGCGCCACGCTGCGTGGCCCCGGCCAGCTGCCGGCGCCGTATGAAAACCATCCTGTTGAAATCTGGGGCCAGAGTGCGGCGCAGTGGCGGGTAAACCGCCAGCGCCTGCGTTCCTGAGCCCTTCCTGCCGAGCCGCCCATGTCCGTCGCCACGCCCATTCCCGCCCGTCACAAAGACGTCAACCGCGCCAAGGTCTGCGACGATAATTTCGTCGAGTTCGTGAAGGCCTGGGACGGCCGCCCGGGCCACCGCCCGGCGCCCGACGAAGCCGTGCTCGAAGGTAGCCACTGCAGCGCGCGGGATTTCCTGGAGCTGTTCGAATCGCAGCTGGTGTCGCGCCACCTCGACCTGATGGCGCGCGTGCTGCGCGTGCAGCAGAAGGTTTTCTACACCATCGGCAGCTCCGGCCACGAAGGCAATGCCATGGTCGCGCGGCTCACGCGCCACACCGATCCGGCCTTCCTGCATTACCGCTCCGGCGGTTTCATGGCCGAAAGGTTCCGCAAGCTGCCGGACATGGATCCGGTGATGGACTCGGCGCTGAGTTTCGCCGCCAGCAAGGACGACCCGATCTCGGGCCGCCACAAGGGCTGGGGCAGCAAGCCGCTGTGGGTGCTGCCGCAGACGTCCACCATCGCCTCGCACCTGCCCAAGGCCCTGGGTACCGCGATTGCGATCGAACAGGCAAAGCGCATCGGCCATGCGCTGCCGATCCCCGACGATTCGATCGCGATCTGCAGCTTCGGCGATGCTTCAAGCAACCACGCCACCGCGCAGACGGCGTTCAACACCGCCCAGTGGACCGCCTACCAGCGGCTGCCGGCGCCGGTGCTGTTCGTCTGCGAGGACAACGGCATCGGCATCTCGGTGAAAACCCCCGGCGGCTGGATCGGCAACGCCTTCCGCCAGCGCCCGGGCCTGGACTATTTCTTCGCCGACGGCCTGGACCTGGCCAGTGGCTACGGCCAGGTGCAGGCCGCGGTCGAACACTGCCGCCGTACCCGCCGTCCGACCTTCCTGCACCTGCAGACGACGCGCATCATGGGCCACGCCGGCACCGACTTCGAGATCGAGTGGCGCAGCTTCGAAGAGCTGATGGCGGTCGAGGCCAGCGACCCGCTGCTGCGCTCGGCGGCGATCGCGCTCGAATCGGGCCTGATGGGCAAGGACGAACTACTGGCGAAATACGAGGCCATGCGTGCCCGCTGTTTCGCCGCCGCCGACGAAGCCGACCGCCGGC
The DNA here is from genome assembly GCF_963976025.1 of uncultured Arenimonas sp. NCBI lineage: Bacteria > Pseudomonadati > Pseudomonadota > Gammaproteobacteria > Lysobacterales > Lysobacteraceae > Arenimonas > uncultured Arenimonas sp. Next base: position 8,018 of record NZ_CAXBJS010000071.1, on the reverse strand, counting down.
CCAAGCTCGACGACCTGGCCGAGGTGATGGCGCCGCTGGCGCCGTATACCCCCGACAAGGTGCAGGCGCAGGCGACCCGCAATGACTTCAGCGAGCGTCGCCTGGCGGTGTTCGGCAGCGAAGCAAGGTTGCCCGAGAACCAGGCCCCGAAGCACCTGGCCATCCAGATCAACCAGGCCCTGCACGACCTGTTCTGCCAGTACCCCGAAGCCCTGTTGTTCGGCGAGGACGTGGCCCAGAAGGGCGGCGTGTATACGGTCACCAAGGGCCTGCACAAGGCCTTCCGCAACGCCCGGGTGTTCAACACCCTGCTCGACGAAACGATGATCCTGGGCCTGGCCCAGGGTTATGCCAACGTCGGCCTGCTGCCGCTGCCGGAAATCCAGTACCTGGCCTATTTCCATAACGCCTGCGACCAGATCCGCGGCGAGGCCTGCAGCCTGCAGTTCTTCTCCAACGGCCAGTTCCGCAACCCGATGGTGATGCGCATCGCTTCGCTGGGTTACCAGCGCGGCTTCGGCGGGCATTTCCACAACGACAACTCGATCACCGCGCTGCGCGACATCCCGGGCCTGGTGGTCGGCTGCCCCAGCCGCGGCGACGACGCGGCCACCATGCTGCGCACCATGATGGCGCTGGCCAAGGTGGACGGGCGCGTCTGCGCCTTCCTCGAGCCGATTGCGCTGTACATGACCAAGGATCTTTACGAACCGGGCGACGGCCAGTGGCTCACCGCGTATCCGGCGCCGGGCGAGGCCATGGAACTGGGCCAGGAGCGGGTCTACGCGCCCGAGGCCACCGACCTGGTCATCTTCAGCTTCGGCAACGGCGTGCCGATGAGCCTGCGCGCCGCCCGCCGCATCGAGGCCAGCAAGGGCTGGAAGGTCCGCGTGGTGGACCTGCGCTGGCTGCAGCCGCTCAACGCGGACGCCATCGCCCGCCATGCCGGCGAGTGCAAGCGCATCCTGGTGGTGGACGAGGGCAGGCGCTCGGCCGGCGTCGGCGAGGGCATCATCACCGCCGTGGTCGAGGCCGGGCAGGGCGCCAAGCCCCTGCGCCGGGTGGTCGGCGAGGACACCTACACACCCCTGGCCGGCGCCGCCTTCCTGGTGATCCCCTCGGACGACGACATTGTCACGATGGCCGAGGGTATTCCCTGATATCGTTTCTCCCGTCATGAGCCAGTCCCGGCCCCAGACCATCCTGTTCGCCGACGTCAGCGGCAGCACGCGGCTGTTCGAAACCAAGGGCGACCTTGAGGCCCGGCGCCTCATCGCGCTGGTGCTCGATGCGCTGTCCGGGGTCTGCGCCCAGCACGGCGGCCGGGTCATCAAGACCATCGGCGACGAGATCATGTGCACTTTCCCTCGCGCCATGAACGGCGTGCTGGCCGCCTGCGACATGCAGCGCCGGCTGGCGCGGGACATCGTCTTCGTGCGCGACAACCTGGCGGTGCGCATCGGCCTGCACCACGGCGATGCCCTGGAGGAAGCCGACGGCGACGTCTACGGCGACGCAGTGAACGTGGCGGCGCGCATGACCTCGCTGGCCAAGCGCGAACAGGTGGTCACCACCGCCGCCACCTTCGACGGCCTCACCGGCAAGGTTCCCGAGGCACGCAGCCTGGGCAAGGCGCGGGTCAGCGGCAAGCTGCTGCCCATCGCCATCGTGGACCTGGTCTGGCAGGAAGACACCTCCGGCATGACCCTGGTGCAGGCAGGGCCACGGGCGGGCGGCAAGGAAGACGCGGGTGACGAGTCGGTGCTCCGGCTCAGGCACCGCGGCGAGGTCATCGAACTGCGGCCCGATTCCGAACCCTTCCTGATGGGACGCGAACCAGGCAACCAGCTGGTGGTGGAGGCCGACTGGGTCAGCCGCACGCATGCCATGGTCGAGTACAAGCGGGGCCACTTCATGCTGACCGACCGGTCAACGAACGGCACCTTCGTGCGCGTGGGCGAGGACGACGAACTCAAGCTGCACCGCGACGAAGTGCACCTGCGCAAGTCGGGCACGATCAGCCTGGGGCAAAGTTTCGCCGCCAACAGCGGCGACGTCATCCACTACGAAGCGGGCTGATCCCGCCGGCGCGCCCCGCGCGAGGCCGGGCGGCCATAACGGACACGCTTAGTCTTCCGCGGTGACTTCCAGCCCGCCCAGTTCCTCGTCGCTGATGCTGTCGAGGTCGATGGCTTCGGGTTCGGCTTCTTCTTCGACGACCGGCGCAGCCGGGCGGGCCTTGTAGCCGAACACGCCGGCCAGCAGGCTTTCACTCTCGGTGTACTCCTGCGCGGGCGCATCGACGAACTGCGTGGCGCCCAGCTCGACCAGCACCTCATAGGAACCCGGGTCTTCGTGCAGCTTCAGCATCGCTTCTTCGACCGCGTCCTGGACATCGGAGGGCACGGTGCCGGCGGCGCTCAGCGTACGGCCGATGAACTCGCGCGACTCGGAAACCACCACCAGGTTCGGGTACAGCTGCGCGATGTAGTTGGGCACCATCGCCGCGTCGGTTTCCTGCGAGAAGATCATTTCCACGCCGTCGCGCCAGCCGGTGCCGACCGATTTGATTTCAGGCGCGGCGATCGGGTTGCGGTAGATTTCCAGCATCAGCAGGTAACCCATGCTGGGCGAGGGCATCGAGACCACCGGCCGGCCGATCAGGCCACTGGTGCCTTCTTCGGCGACCATCGCGTCGGCCAGCAGCGAATAGCGGGTCGGTTCCAGCGTGCGCACCAGCGGCGTGAAGCCCAGGCGACCCATGCGGTAACCGGCGAAGTGGGCTTCCTCGAAGGCGAAGTCGACCTTCATGCCGGCGCGCAGGTCGCGCCAGTAGACGTGGTAGTTCGCCGACGTCTTGAGCCGGAAGGTGTGGCCGGTGGACGCGGAAAGGTAATCGAGCAGCGGCTGGTAGACCTGTTCAGCCTGGGCCGGCGGGTAATTGGGCTCGACCGCGAGCGTGTAGTTCGCGGCCAGCGCGGGCGCGGCCGTGAAGGCCATGGCCGCGGCCAGCAAGCAATTCCTGATCATCATGTTCTGTTCCTCCCTGTGGCAGCGGGTATAACAGACAAACGCCCAAGGGCCAAGGGCGCTGGCGGCGTTCTACCGCGTTTTGCGTACTGGGTTCAGATTGTCGGGGAGTGCGGTGAATGAGAACGGTTTTCCTCTGCCTGCTGGCGCTGGCCATGGCCGGTCCGACCGCGGCCAGCGAGCCCTGGCCGACCCTGGAGTTCGAGGTCTTCGAGGGTTACGGCCCACCCCAGTCCCCTGGCGGCACCTTCCTGGCCCGGCAGGCGGGCTTCGAACACGTGGACGTGCCCGCGCCCATGGCCACGCCGCTGGCGCCGGCACTGAAGGCCGAGATGCAGGCCTACCTGTCGGCGGTCGCGAAGGAATACCAGCGCATGGGTTTCCCGCCCCCCGAACTCGAGCCCATCGTCACCCGGACCGACGGAAAGCGCGCGTACCGCGTCTATTGGTATGCGTTCGGCGACACCGAGCACATGCTGCTGAGCAGCGACAAGCCGGCAGTGATGGCCTATGCCTGCCGCGGTGAGGTGAATGCCCGCCGGCTGCACCTCAACGCAAGGGTGGACGGCCCCTTCCCGCTGGAAAACCGGCTGGCCTGGTCCAGCGGCAAGGTGCCGGGCCGGCTAGACCGGCTCAGCGACAAGGGCTATGGCGACCTGGCCCATGAACTGTTCCACGCGGTGCAGCGCGGCACGGCGTTCTTCAAGGCCAACTGCGAGCCACCGAGCTGGGTCTACGAAGGCACGGCCGAAGCCATCGGCCACGACATGGCCTGGAAACTGCGCGGCGTCCTGTCGCCGCAGCCCAACGAACAGATCAATCGCTGGGGACTGCGCTCCTACCAGCGCACGTTCGCCGTGGAAGGCGAGGGAAGCCGCAAGTTCGGCTACGGCACCAGCTCCTTCTGGCGCTACCTGGCCGAACTCGAGCACGCGCTGCAGTCCCGGGCCGCGCCACCGCCGCGCCCGGACGCCGGCCCCCTGATCCGGACCGACGCCTTCGACTATGGCTACCTGGCGCGTCTTTTTTCCGATTCGTCACGGGTCACCGGGAACCGGGACACGCTTGACTGGCTCGACACCCGGCTGGGCAACGATCCGCGGCTGCGCCTGGGCTTCGAACGCGCCTTCCCCGATTTCCTCACCGTCTTCGCCGACTACGGCCGATACCGGGTCATGGGCCGGCATTCACCGGAGGAACGGCTGGACCGGGTCCAGAAGCTGACCCTGGGCGGGTGTATCGAATACCCGCTGGACGTCAGCGCCGCCCATTCGCCGGCGCCAGCCACCCTGACGATGGCGGCCAATGGCGCCGGCTGCGTGCGCGTGATGCGCACCGACAAGGGCACCGAGCCGCTGTTGGTCGATATCCGCGCCAGCGTGGACAAGCGCGCCGCGGTTGCGCTGCATGCGGGCGTGGCCGGCGAAACCCGGGCCAGCCCGGCGACGGTCGCCGTGCAGGACGACGGCAGCGCGGTGGTGTCCTGGGCGCTTGAACTGGCACCCGGCGCCAGCCACGACCTGGTGCTGAGCAACGTGCACGACACGCCGTCGCGCAGCCGCGCGGTGCGGATCGACCTCGCGTTCGCCATTTCCGGCTGGCAGTGGACGGGCCCGCCGCCGCCGCGGCCGGCAGCGCAGCGACGCGCCGCCAGGCCGGCCAGCGGACGGCAGGAAAGCCGGCCCGTGCAGCAGGGGCCCGGTGCGGCCCGCCTGGTCCGCGAAACCCAGGACGCGCCCGCGGGCGGCTGTCGCTGGCCGTATCCGGATGCCGCGCTTTATTGCCGTCCGCAGATGCAGGTGGTGCTGAGCCGCCGTCCGCGCTGGCTGGCCTGGCAGGAAGACGCCCTGGGCCCGGACGAAGACGACCTCGCCAGCGAAGGAGCCTTGCTGGCCTTCACCGCGTCGCGTTCGGCCGATGCCCTGGCCGCCCTGGACGAGATGCAGGTCCGCATCAAAATGCCCCAGATCGACCACGGATTCAGCGGAACGCTCGACAACGTGCTGGTTTCCGTCACCGGCGGCGACGCCGAGGATTGGGTGTCACGCGGGCCGGGCAATGCTGGCCGGGCGAACAACCCCTATTACGCGGCCTCCGGCCGGGTCCGGATCGATCGTTACGACCCGCTGGAGTTGCGAGGACGGTTCGAGGCGGATCTCGTCGAAATGCCGCCGCCCGGCGTAGCGGGAGCGAGCTCGCTGGCCGTGGTGGCTTCGGTCTCGGGTGATTTCGTGGTGGGACGGCCCTGGGAGGGCGACGACCGCTACGAAGGCATCGCGCCCGAGGCCGACGACATCATGTCGGGCATTGTCGACATGCTGCCGGGCAGCCTGCGCACGGACGAACGATTCACGACGCCGCCCGCCGGCGCAGACCCGTCGTCCGCAGGGAACCCGGGCAGCGGCGCGGGCGTGGGGGTCGGCAGCGCTTCCGGTTGCGACTGCAGCTGCCAGGGCAAGACGGAGCTGCTGGAGTTCCTGGAGGAGCGTTCGGACGAAGAGTCGGTCAGCCCGTCCCTGGTCGCCAAGGCCATGTGCATGGTGCAGTGCCAGGCGGCCTATTCGGCCTGCCCCGACGAATGATCAGCGCGCCAGGCCCTGCAGCAGGGGCAGGGGCGCCAGCACCGGGCCGGCAGACAGCGGCGTTTCCGGATCCAGCCCGGCGGGCATGACGGCAAGGGCCTCGATGCCGTCACCGGCCGCGGCCTGGCAGACCAGCCGTCCGAGTTCCTTTCCCGCTGAATCGACGACCGCGGCGCCGGCCGCTGGCGCGGCTGGGGCGGCGAAACGGGCGAGCACCCGCTTGGCCTGGCCCAGGTAGTGGGTGCGCGAGACGATTTCCTGCCCCGGGTAGCAGCCTTTTTTCAGGCTGTAGGCGCCAAGGCGGTCGAGCGAGAGCATCTGCGGGGTCCAGGTTTCACGCTGGTCGGCGGGCAGGCGGGGCAGGCCATGGGCCAGGTCGGCCAGGCGCCAGGCCTGCGTGGCCTGCGGGTCTTCGTTGGCGACGGCCGGATCGGCGGCGGGTAGCAGCCACAGGCCGCGGTCGCTGCCGTCGCCGGACAGGTCCAGCACCCAGCCGGTGTCGGCATCACCGCTGGCCAGGGCGCGATCAGGCCCCGGAGGCGGCGGCCCCGCGCAGGCGCGCCAGTTTTCCAAGGGGAGCAGGTTGAGCTTGCTGCGAAAGACGAACTTCTTCAGGTGCACGGCCATGTCGGCGGCGGCGTAGTCCGGCAGCACCATCAGGAACTGGTCGTCTGCCTCGCGCAGCAGCGCAAACAGCGCAATCACGCGTCCCTTTGGTGTCAACAGTCCGTTCCAGTGCCAGCGTCCCGGCACCAGTGCATTCACGTCGTTCATCGTCTGGGACTGCAAAAACGCCGCTGCATCACGCCCGGCGACACGCAGGAGACCGGTGTCGGACAGGGTGGGGCAGGCGCCCGGGGCAGGATTTGGCTTGAACGACATGGGGGCGGGACTTAACATGTTCGGATGTCCTCGGAGCCGCGCATCATAGGCGATACCCGCACCCGTCCCGAAACCCCGGCCGGCAGCGCCGGCGGGGACGAGCCAGGTACGGCGCCTCCCGCGGAGATCGGCGGACGCGACGGTCCCGATCCCACGCGCTACGGCGACTGGGAGAAAAACGGCCGCTGCATCGACTTCTGACGCCACGCCGACATCCGGCGGGGCATCCTTCCCACTCCAACCGACGAGCGCAGCCCATGGCGACGCAAGAACGACCCCTGTCACCGCACCTGCAGGTCTACAAGCCGCAGCTGACCAGCACCATGTCCATCCTGCACCGCATCACCGGCGTGGTGCTGGCGCTGGGCTCGCTGCTGTTCGCCGCCTGGCTGGTGGCGGTCGCCGGTGGCGCCGATGCCTTCGAACTGGCCCGCGCCGCGCTGGCTTCGGTGCCGGGCCAGGTCTTGCTGTTCGGGCTTTCGGCCTGCCTGGTCTACCACTTCCTCAACGGCATCCGGCACCTGGCCTGGGACGCCGGCCATGGCCTCGATATCGCCAAGGCCTACGCCAGCGGCTACGCCGTGCTGGTGCTGGCCGTGCTGATCACCGCCGGCCTGTGGTGGGCCGGCCTGGCGATGGGAGGTGGGGCATGAGCCTGCGCAATCCGCTCGCCCGGGCCAAGGGCCTGGGTTCGGCCAAGGACGGCACCAGCCACTGGTGGCACCAGCGCCTGACCGCCATCGCACTGCTGCTGCTCAGTCCCTGGTTCGTGATCCTCATGGTCGGCCTGATCGGCGACGACCAGGACACCGTGCGCGCCGTGCTGGCGCAGCCGCTGACCGCCGCGCTGATGACCGCCTTCGTGCTGTCGCTGCTCTGGCACGCCCGCCTGGGCCTGCAGGTGGTGATCGAGGATTACGTGCACGGCGGCGCCGAGCTGCTGCTGCAGGTGATCGTCAAGTTCGTCTTCGCGATCGCCGCCATCGCCTCCCTGCTGGCCATCGGCCGCATCGTCTTCACAGCCTGAGAACGCCATGACGTCCGCCTACAAGATCCACGAGCACAAGTACGACATGGTCGTCGTCGGCGCCGGCGGTGCCGGCCTGCGCGCCACCTTCGGCCTGGCCCAGAAGGGCCTCAAGACCGCCTGCATCAGCAAGGTCTTCCCGACCCGTTCGCACACGGTTGCGGCGCAGGGTGGCATCTCCGCCGCGCTGGGCAACATGGGCGAGGACGACTGGCGCTTCCACTTCTACGACACCATCAAGGGCTCGGACTGGCTGGGCGACCAGGACGCCATCGAGTACATGTGCCGCGAGGCCATCCCGGCGATCATCGAGCTTGAACACCAGGGCGTGCCGTTCTCGCGCACCGAAGACGGCAAGATCTACCAGCGCCCCTTCGGCGGCATGACCACGCACTATGGCAAGGGCACCGCCCAGCGCACCTGCGCCGCCGCCGACCGCACCGGCCACGCCATCCTGCACACCCTCTACCAGCAGTCGCTGGCGCACTCGGCTGAAT
>NZ_CAXBJS010000070.1:0-13814 GCF_963976025.1 uncultured Arenimonas sp. | reverse complement strand
GCAGCTGTCGGTCACGCTGGCGGCCCTCGTCGACGTGGCGCTGGGCGTGATGCTGATCCGCTGGTACGCCGCGGGTGACGGCAGCCCGCGCACGCTGCCGGGCGCCCTGGTCGCGACCCTGCTGGTGCTGGGCATCAGCCTGGTGATGGGCCGGGCCGATCCGCGTGCGCTGGCCGGCGGCGTGTATCGCACCGGCTCCGCGACCCTGGGCGAAGGCGTCGCCATTCCGTACCTGAAGGACGGAAAGACCTCGACCGTGGCCGTGGTGGCCGGCAGCAACTGGCACAGCATCACCACCAACGGCAAGCCAGACGCCGCCGTGAACCTCGATGTGGACGGCGAACCCGCCGACGACGAAATCACCATGGTCCTGCTGGGCAGCCTGCCGCTGGCCCTGCACCCCAAGCCGGAAGACATCGCCGTCATCGGCTGGGGCTCGGGATTAAGCACGCACACGCTGCTGGGAAGTGCTGCGCCCCAGCGCGTCGACTCGATCGAAATCGAACCGGCCATGGTCGAAGGCTCGCGCCTGATGATGCCCCGGGTCTTCCGCGCCTTCGACGACCCGCGATCGCAGCTGCATATTGATGACGCCCGCACTTTCTTCTCGACCGGGCGCGAGCGCTACGACGTCATCGTCTCCGAACCGTCCAACCCCTGGGTCAGCGGCGTCGGCAGCCTGTTCACCCGTCAGTTCTACGGTTTCCTGGGCGAACACCTGGAAGACGACGGCATCCTCATCCAGTGGGTGCACATCTACGAACTCGACAACCCACTGCTGGCCACCATGCTGGCGGCCCTGGGCCAGGAGTTCCCGCACGTGGACATGTACCTGGCCAACCAGGGCGACCTGATCCTGGCCGCCAGCCGGCAGCCGCTGCTGGCACCGCGTTTCCCCGCTGGCCCGAATCTCGATTACGCCATTGAACTGGCGCGCGTCGGCCTGGGCAGCGCCGCCGACTACGAAGTGCGGCGCCTGGGCGACCGCCGCCTGCTCGACACCCTGGTGCGCATGACCGGCGCCGAACCGCACGACGACTTCCATCCGGTGGTTTCGCTGCAGGCTCCGCGCGCGCGCTTCAAGAACAGCTCGGCCGACTGGCTGCTACGGCTCGAGGCTGGCGGACTGCCGCTGCTCGAAACCATCGCCGGCCGGCGCACGGTGCCGGCCGAAGCCGTGCTTACGGACGCCGAAGGCAGCCTTTCATTGCTGCTGGCCCAGGAAGGCCGGCGCGCTCGCGCCGCCATGACGGGTGCACCCATACCCGGAAAGATCTACGAACTGTCGCTGGCCGATGCCGCCAACGAACTGCGGCAGCTGTCCGGCGCCGACATCGCCCAGCGCGACGAAGGCCGTTGGCTGGCGGCTGCAGGCAAGGTCGCCGAAGCCACGCTTTCCGAGTTCTCACCGGCCGAAGCCGAGGGGCTGTGGATCAACCCCGTCTGGTACCACGCCAACGAGGCGCCGCCGTCGGTGCGCCGCGTGCTGCAGGCCTACGACGCCACCGCCCGCCGCGACTACGAAGCCATGCAGCAGTCGGGTCTGGCCGCGCTGGAAGCGCTGGACCCGGCCATCGCGCCCCTGCTGGTGCGCGAACACATGCTGGTGATCGCACGCCTGGGCGCCATTGGCCAGGGCGACCTGGAAGGGTCGGTGGCGATCGAACGGGAATTCGGCCGCAACGTGCCCGGCGGCGGCGACGCCGCCTACAGCTTTGCGCGGGGCTTCCTGCTGGCCTGGGCCGACCAGGGCGGCGACGAATAAGCGGCGACGCCGCTTACTCCATGCCGAGCTTTTTCAGCTTGTAGCGCAGCGCGCGGAAGGTGATGCCCAGCTGCGCGGCGGTTTTGGTCTTGTTGTAGCGATTCGCTTCCAGCGCCTTCTGGATCGTTTCGCGCTCCATCTGCTCGATCGCGTCGGGCAGGGCGGTGCCATCGGCCAGGCCGGGTGGCACGGCGGGCGAGGGCGCGGCGGCAACAGGCCGCAGCGGCATGTCGTCCTCGGTGCCGATCAGGCTGTCGACCTGCGGCAGGTAGAGGTCGGCGACTTCGATGCTCTGGCCGTCGCACAGCGCCACGGCACGTTCGAGGATGTTTTCCAGTTCGCGCACGTTGCCCGGGAAGGGGTAGGCCGTGAGCGCGGCTTCGGCTTCTTCGCTCAGCGCCGGCAGCTTGTCGGCGGTTTCGCCGGCCAGCCGCTTGAGGATGGCTTCGGCCAGCTGCGGGATGTCCTCGCGGCGCTGGCGCAGCGGCGGCACGGCCAATTCGATCACGTTGATGCGGTAATAAAGGTCCTGGCGGAAGCGGCCGTCTTCGACCAGCTTGGCCAGGTTCTTGTGCGTGGCCGAAAGGATGCGCACGTCCACCGGCAGTTCCGCCGGTGCACCCACCGGGCGTACGCATTTTTCCTGGATGACGCGCAGCAGCTTCACCTGCATGTGCAGGGGCAGTTCGGCGACTTCGTCCAGGAACAGGGTGCCACCCTGCGCGGCCTGGAACAGGCCTTCCTTGTCGGCGTGGGCGCCGGTGAAGCTGCCCTTCTTGTGGCCGAACAGTTCGCTTTCCATCAGCTCGGACGGGATCGCGCCGCAGTTCACCGGCACGAAGGCGCCGCCGGCGCGCGAACCCTGTTCGTGGATAAGGCGGGCCACCAGTTCCTTGCCGACGCCCGATTCGCCGCTGATGTACACCGGCGCCTGGCTGCGGGCGACACGCTGGATGGTCTGGCGAAGTTGCTGCATGCGCGCCGAATCACCCAGCAGCCGCGCACTGGCCGGGGCCGACTTGCGCTGTTGATTCAAATCCAGTGCGTGCTGCACCAGCCGGCGCAGCACCGCCAGGTCCACCGGTTTGGTGACGAAGTCGAAGGCGCCGGCCTTGAGCGCCGTCACCGCGGCTTCGACGTTGCCGAATGCGGTGATCATGGCCACCGGGATGTCGGCGTACTTCTGGGAGATGTGTTCGATCAGCTCCTGACCCGAACCATCGGGCAGGCGCATGTCGGTCAGGCAGAGGTCGTAGTTGCCCTGCGCCAGCTGCGCGCGCGCCGACGACAGGTCGGCAGCGGTGTCCACCCGCAGGCCCATGCGGCCCAGGGTCAGGACAAGCAGTTCCCGGATGTCGCGCTCGTCATCTACTACCAGGGCGCTGCGGGCATTGGCCATGCGGGTTCGGGGGGCTGGGGACACCCGTACATTAGCCGAAGCGGGGTGTTTCAGGCCAGATTTAGCCGACCCGGGCTGGGATCGTCCTGCATCAGGGTCATGCCGGGCGGCATGATGATGCGGAAGCAGCTGCCGCCGCCGGGCACCGGCTGGTAGCTCAGGCTGCACTGGTTGGCCTCGCAAAGCTGCTGGGCGATATACAGGCCCAGGCCGGTGCCGTGTTCGCTGGTGGTGTAGAAGGGGGTGAATATTTGCGCCGCCACCGGCGCCGGGATGCCCGGGCCGCGGTCGATGACGTTCAGCTCCGGCGGTGCCCCGGGCGGGGCGCTGCGCACGGAGACGGTCACCTTGGCCGGCTCGCCGGGCATGCGGCCGTAGGTCAGGGCGTTCTGGACCAGGATGGTCAGCACCTGGTGCAGGTGCCGCGGGTCGGCCATGGCCAGCACGCTGCGCTCGCTCACCGCCTGCAGCACGTCGGTTTCCAGCGGATGGCTGGCCCGGTACTCGTCGACGAAGCGCCGGGCGAACTGGCTGATGTCGATCGATTCGGGCTGGCTGCGCTCGCGCCTGGCCAGGCCCAGGATGTCCTGGACGATGCCGTTCATGCGCTGGCACTGGGTGTGGATGATCTCCAGCAGGCGCTGGTCGGCCTCGGGCAGCTGGGCGGTTTCTTCCAGAAGCTGCACCGAATACATGATCGCCGCCAGCGGGTTGCGGATTTCGTGGGCAATCGAGGCGGACAGCCGGCCCAGGGTGGCCAGGGTCAGTTCCTCGGCCCGGTCCGAGTACAGGCGGCTGTCGTCCAGGAAGATAAGGAACAGGTTGTCGGTGAGGCTCAGCGACACGAAGCGCGGCAGCACCTCGGGGGTGCCGTCGCCGCCCAGGGTCATGGCCTTGGGGGTTTCGCCCCGGCCCTGGCGCCAGGCCAGCAGGGCCCGGTGCAGGCTCATGGCGATGTCGGCCAACTGGCGGCGGTCGGGCGAGGGTTTGCCCAGCAGGCCCCAGGCGGCTTCGTTGCACACCTTTACCCGGTGCTCGCCGTCCACCACCAGGATGCCGGTGCGCATGCGCCGGATCACCAGTTCGTTGATTTCGGCCTGGTTGGCCAGTTCTTCGCCACGCTGTTCGGCCAGGGCCTGCGATTCCAGCACCTGCCGGCTGAGCAGTTCGCACAGCACGGCCGTGGCCAGGTAGGTCACCGAGAACATCACCGATTCCGCCAGCGGCCGGGCGTTGGCGATGTCCACCGTGCGCACGTACAGGCTGTCGAGCAGCACCACCAGGCAGGCCGCCAGGGCAAAACCCAGGCCCGCGCGCTGGGAGAGGATAAGGGCGCCGGCGCCGACGTTGAACAGCAGCAGCAGGGCTACGCCGCCCTGGCTGCCGGACGTGGTGCTGAAAACGGCCGCGGCCACCGCGATGTCGATGCCCAGGCCGATCGCGGCCTGTTTGGAAGGGGGCAGCTCGCTGCGGTAACCGGCCACCAGTAGGGTGATGGCCGCCACGAAGTACAGCACCACCACCGACTGCAGCAGGGCCGGCTGGCGGATCTGCAGCAGGTACTCCCCGGCCGGGCTGAAGGCCACCAGGGCCAGCAGGGACGCCTCCAGCATGCGGTAGAGCGCGAAAAAATAGAGCTCGCGGCGCTGGGGGCTGGGGCCGGGCGATTTGCGGGGGGCAGGGGCCATGGCCGCCAGTATGCCTCGCGGCCGGGCGCCTGGCGCAGGACTTTTTGCGTTGGGTAGGCCGGGTCGGCGACAATACCGCCCCCGTTCGCGACCCCCTCCCTACACAGGTATCGGCATGAACTTCCACGAATACCAGGCCAAGCAGCTGTTCGGTGACTACGGCATCGCCGTCCCGGCCGGCCGCGTTGCGCGCACTTCAGACGAGGCCGTGGACGCGGCCAAGGCCATTGGCGGCGACTTCTGGGTCGTCAAGGCGCAGATCCACGCCGGCGGCCGCGGCAAGGCCGGCGGCGTCAAGCTGGCCAAGACCCTGGACGAAGTCCGGGCCTACGCCAAGGGCATGCTGGGCACCAAGATGTCCACCTACCAGACCGCCGGCGTTGAACTGCCGGTCGACAGCGTGCTGGTGACCCAGGCCACCGACATCGCCAAGGAACTCTACCTGTCGGTGCTGGTCGACCGCGCCACCCGGTCCATCACCTTCATCGCCTCCGCCGAGGGCGGCGTCGAGATCGAGAAGGTCGCCGAAACCAACCCGGACGCCATCAAGTCGCTGCACGTCAACTACGTGCAGGGCCTGCAGCCCTACCAGTGCCGCGAGCTGGGCTTCAGCCTGGGCCTGACCGCCAAGCAGGTCGGCCAGCTGACCAAGATCATGCTGGGCCTGTACAAGCTGTTCAACGAGAAGGACCTGGCCCTGGTTGAACTCAACCCGCTGGCCATCCTGACCAACGGCGACCTGGCCGTGCTCGACGGCAAGATCAATTCCGACGACAACGCCGGCTACCGCCACGCCGACCTGCTGGCCATGCGCGACATCCGCCAGGAAGACGAAACCGAGGTGCTGGCCAGCCAGCACGACCTCAACTACGTCACCATGGACGGCAACATCGGCTGCATGGTCAACGGCGCCGGCCTGGCCATGGCCACGATGGACGTGATCAAGCTCAACGGCGGCGAGCCGGCGAACTTCCTCGACGTCGGCGGCGGCGCCAACAAGGAACGCGGCACGGAAGCCTTCAAGCTGATCCTGCGCGACCCGGACGTGAAGGCGATCTTCGTCAACATCTTCGGCGGCATCGTGCGCTGCGACATGATCGCCGAGGGCATCATCGCCGCGGTGAAGGAAGTGGACGTCAAGGTGCCGGTCATCGTGCGCCTGGAAGGCACCAACGTGGACAAGGGCAAGGAGATCCTCAAGAACTCCGGCCTGGCCATCCAGCCCGCCGACGACATCAACGACGGCGCCAAGAAGGCCGTCGCGGCCGCCGCCTGATCCCCAAGGACAATCATTCCATGAGCGTTTTGATCGACAAGAACACCAAGGTCATCGTCCAGGGCTTCACCGGCCAGCAGGGCACCTTCCACGCCGAGCAGATGCTCGAATACGGCACCAAGGTCGTCGGTGGCGTCACCCCGGGCAAGGGCGGCAGCACCCACATCGGCCTGCCGGTCTTCAACACCGTGTCCGAAGCGGTGGAAGAAACCGGCGCCGACGCCTCGGTCATCTACGTGCCGCCGCCGTTCGCGGCCGACGCCATCCTGGAAGCGGCCGATGCCGGCATCCGGGTCATCGTCTGCATCACCGAAGGCATCCCGGTGCTGGACATGCTGCGCGTCAAGAACACCCTGGCCGGCTACGACGACGTCGTGCTGGTCGGCCCGAACTGCCCGGGCGTCATCACCCCGGGCGAGTGCAAGATCGGCATCATGCCGGGCCACATCCACATGCCCGGCAAGATCGGCATCGTGTCCCGTTCGGGCACGCTGACCTATGAAGCCGTGAAGCAGACCACCGACGCCGGTCTGGGCCAGTCCACCTGCATCGGCATCGGTGGCGACCCGATCAACGGCACCAACTTCATCGACGCCCTGAAGCTGTTCCAGGACGATCCGCAGACCGAAGGCATCATCCTGGTCGGCGAGATCGGCGGCAGCGCCGAAGAAGAAGCGGCCGAGTTCATCGCCGAATACGTCACCAAGCCCGTGGTCGGCTTCATCGCCGGCGCCTCGGCCCCGGCCGGCAAGCGCATGGGCCATGCCGGCGCCATCGCCTCCGGCGGCAAGGGCACCGCGGCCGGCAAGTTCGAGGCCCTGGAAAAGGCCGGCGTCACCACCGTCAAGTCGCCCGGCGACCTGGGCGCGGCGATTGCGGCCCGTCTGAAGAAGTAAGCAGCGGATTCCGCGCTGCACGAAAGGCCTCTTCCCTGGCGGGAAGGGGCCTTTCGCGTTCTGGTGGCCCCACAGGTCTTAAGATGCCGGGTAGAAAACAAATCCCGAGTAAGGAAACACCCGGATGACCCAGACATTGCGCATCGCCCTGGCCCAGTTCGACTTCCCCGTCGGCGACGTCGTCGGCAACGCGCGCCGTATGGCGGCCTGGGTGGCCGAAGCGCGCGATGTGCACGGGGCCGACCTGGTGCTGTTCCCGGAGCTGGCGCTCAGCGGTTACCCGCCCGAGGACCTGGTGCACCGGCCGGCCTTCCTGCAGGCCTGCGAAGAAGCCCTGGCCGGGCTGGCCAAGGCCTGCACCGGCATCGTTGCCGTGGTTGGCTGGCCGCAGGCGGCGGGCTCGATCGTCTACAACGCCGCCAGCGTGCTGCGCGACGGCAAGGTCGCGGTCACTTATCGCAAGCGCGAACTGCCCAATTACGCGGTGTTCGACGAACGCCGGTATTTCGACGTCGATCCCGATGGCGGTGCCTGCGTCTTCAACGTGAAGGGCGTGCCGGTCGGCCTGGTGATCTGCGAGGACCTGTGGTTCCCCGAACCCCTGGCCGAGACCGTGGCCATGGGCGCGAAGCTGGTGGTGGTGCCCAATGCCTCGCCCTTCGAGCGCGGCAAGACCGCCCGGCGCGACAGCCTGCTGGAAACGCGCGTGCAGGAGGCCGGCATCGGCCTGGCCTACCTGAACGTGGTGGGCGGGCAGGACGAGCTGGTCTTCGACGGCGCGTCGGTGCTGGTCGATGCCGACGGCACCCTGCACGATGCCGCCGAGGCCTTCGTCGACCACTGGCTCGTCGCCGACTTCGATGCCGACGACGGCCAGTTCACCCGCGTGCACTGGGCCACCGAAGACGACGAGTCCTGGCAGTCCCAGGCCTGGCGCGCCGTGGTGCGCGGCATCCGCGACTATTGCGGCAAGAACGGCTTCGAAAAGGTCTGGCTGGGCCTGTCGGGTGGCATCGATTCGGGCCTGGTCGCGGCCCTTGCGGTGGATGCCCTGGGCGCCGCCAACGTCACGGCCGTGCGCCTGCCTTCACGTTACACCTCCGACCTGAGCAACGACCTGGCCGACGAACAGGCCAGGCTGCTGGGCATCCGCCTGGAAACCGTGGCCATCGAAGCCCCGTTCGAAGGTTTCCTGCAGGCGCTGGGCCCGCTGTTCGAAGGTCAGGAGCCGGGCGTCGCCGAAGAAAACCTGCAGTCGCGCTGCCGCGGCGCGCTGCTCATGGCGCTGTCGAACAAGTTCGGCGGCCTGCTGCTGACCACCGGCAACAAGAGCGAATACGCCGTTGGCTACGCCACCATCTACGGCGACATGTGCGGCGGCTTCGCGCCCATCAAGGACCTGTACAAGACCGAGGTGACGGCGCTGTGCCACTGGCGCAACGCCCGGTCGCAGGTGATCCCGGAAGAGGTGATCACGCGCCCGCCTTCGGCCGAGCTGCGCGAGAACCAGACCGACCAGGACTCGCTGCCGCCCTACGAGGTGCTCGACGGCATCCTGCTGCGCTACGTCGACCAGGACCGGTCGCCGGAAGAGATCGTCGCCGACGGCTTCGACGCCGATACCGTCGAGCGCGTGCTGCGGCTATTGCGGGTCAATGAATGGAAACGGCGCCAATCGGCGCCGGGTCCAAAGCTCTCGCACCGCGCCTTCGGGCGCGAACGCCGTTACCCGATCAGCTCGGGCTGGCGCGACTGATTATTCGCCCGAGAAGGGATTGAGCTTGCTCAGGATGCCCTGGCCATCCGGCCAGTCGCCCGACAGGTAGGGGTGCTGCGGGTAGTTGGCTTCCAGCACCTTGCGGCTGTCGGCGGCCAGTTCGTCCTGGCCCAGCTCGGTGTAGGCCGAGGCCATCAGCGCCAGCGCGTCACCGTCGTGTTCGCTCTGCGGGTAGGTCTGCAGGATGTACTTGCCGCGGTTGGCGGCCGCCACGTAGGCGTCGCGGCGCAGGTAATACAGGCCGACCTGCAGTTCGTGGCGGGCCATCAGGTTGCGCAGGTAGATCATGCGCTGGCGCGAATCGGGCGCGTAGCGGCTGTTCGGGTAGCGGCGCAGGACCTCGGCGAAGTCGTTCAGGGACTGCGTGGGCGCGCCCAGGTCGCGCTTGGCCATGTCCTGGTTGGCGATGCGCAGCAGCGTGGCGCGGCCCTGGTCGAAGTTGATCAGCGCCTTGAGGTAATAGGCGTAATCAATATGACGGTGCGTCGGGTAGGTGCGGATGAAGCGGTTGACCGCCGAGGTGGCTTCTTCGTTCTTGCTCTGCTTGTAGAGCACGTAGGCCACTTCCAGCTGGGCCTGCTCGCTGTAGGGGCCGTACGGGAAGCGCGCAACCAGGCGCTGGAAGTACAGCTCCGAGCGGTTCCAGTTGTTCCGTTCCATCGATTCCTTGCCGACCCGGTACATCTCTTCGACCGGCAGTGTTTCGGTGGGTTTTTCCTTGTCGCCGTCGAACCAGCCGCCGACGGTCTTGCAACCAGCGAGGGCGAGCATCATCACCAGGAGGGCGGAAATACGGATCAGGCCGGTCGGTCGGGTCATCAGGGGAACAGGTTCGGGCGCTGCGGGCAGCAAGTTCAGGGATAATACCGGAAAGCCCGCTGTCGCCTCCATGAACCGGGGCGACCCCCTCCGCAGGCCCCAGGACCCCGCATGACCCCGACCCAGACCCCCGAAACCGACGAAAACGACCGCGAACTGCTTGAAGCCAGCATTCCCCTGGAGGCAGCCGGCCGCCGGTTCGACCAGGTCCTGGCCGAACTTTTCCCTGATTTCTCCCGCTCGCGCCTGTCCGAATGGATCAAGTCCGGCGACGCCCTGCTCGATGGCCGGCTGGTGAAACCCAAGGAAGCGGTGCGCGGCGGCGAGCCGGTCACCCTGTCGGTGCGCATGGAGGTCGAAACCCACGCCCTGCCCGAGGCCATCGACCTGGACCTGGTCTACCAGGACGACGACGTGCTGGTGATCAACAAGCCCGCCGGCCTGGTGGTGCACCCGGGCGCCGGCAATCCGCGCGGCACCCTGGTCAACGCGCTGCTGCATTTCGACGCCAGCCTGGCCGAGCTGCCGCGCGCCGGCATCGTGCACCGGCTCGACAAGGACACCTCTGGCCTGATGGTGGTCGCGCGCACCCTGCGCGCCCACACCTCGCTGGTTGAACAGCTCTCGGGCCGCGAAGTGCACCGCCAGTACCTGGCCGTGGTGCAGGGCACCATGGTCGCCGGCAACACCATCAACGCGCCCATCGGCCGCCACCCCACCGACCGCGTGCGCATGGCCGTGGTGAAGGAAGGCGGCCGCGACGCCATCACCCATTACCGGCTGCGCGAGAAGTTCCGCGCCCACACCCTGGTCGAGTGCCGTCTTGAAACCGGCCGCACCCACCAGATCCGCGTGCACATGGCGCATGTGCGCCACCAGATCGTCGGCGACCCGCTCTACGGCGGCGCCTTCCGCCTGCCCAAGGCCGCCACCGAGGCACTGGTGGCCCGGTTGCACGGCTTCCGCCGCCAGGCCCTGCACGCCGAGCAGCTGACCTTCGCGCACCCGTCCACCGGCGAACCGGTGGCCCACGAAGCGCCGATGCCCGAAGACATGCAGGCCCTGGTGCGCGACCTGCGCGAAGACACCGCGGCCTTCAAGGGCTGACAGTGCCGGCGCCGGCCTGGCTCGACGCCGACTGGCCCGCGCCGCCCGGGGTAAGGGCGCTGACCAGCCTGCGCGGCGGTGACGGCGTTTCGGCGCCGCCTTTCGACCGGCTCAACTTCGGACTGAACTGCGGAGATGAGCCGGCGGCGGTGCTGGAGAACCGTCGGCGGTTCGCTGAGTGGCTGGCGTTGCCGTCGGAGCCGGTTTGGTTGAAGCAGGTGCATGGAACCGGGGTGCTGCGAGTGGAGGGTAGGGGCTCGAGCCTCGAGAGTCTCCCCGAAGCCGACGCGGCGGTTACTTCGCAAGCCGGCACCGTGCTCGCCATCCTCACCGCAGACTGCCTGCCCGTTATTTTCGCGGCCGCCGACGGCAGCGAAGTCGGCGTGGCCCACGCCGGCTGGCGCGGCCTGGCCGCCGGCGTGCTCGAGGCCACGGTAGCGGCCATGCAGACGCCGCCGGCACAGCTGCGTGCCTGGTTGGGTCCTGCGGCCGGCCCGGAGCACTACGAAATCGGCGCCGAAGTGCGCGATGCCTTCGTCGGCAGCGACGAAGGCGCGGCGTCGGCCTTCGTGCCTACTCGTCCCGATCACTGGCGGGTCGACCTTTTCGCCCTGGCGCGCCGGCGCCTGGCGGCGCTGGGCGTCAGCGACGTGCACGGCGGTGACCTGTGCACCATCGCCGATGCCTCGCGCTTTTATTCCCACCGCCGCGACGGCCGCAGCGGGCGCCTGCTCACCCTGGCCTGGCGAAGCGATTCCTGACTTCCGGCAGGATGCGCGGCACCGGCCGCCCGTGCGAAGGTGCGCCGGCCATCCCCCCGACCGGAGCTCCGCCGATGTCCCGACCCTTCCTGCCGCTGCTGCTGGGCTTCGCGCTGCTGCTGCCGGCGATGGCTGCGGCCACTACCCCGGCCGAAGCCGACGCCCTGCTCAAGGACCGCGACCCGCGCGCGGCCCAGGTGGTGGCGGCCCTGGCCAAGGCGCGTCCCGAAGACCCGGCGGTGCGTGTGCTGCAGCTCAGGCTGCTGTTGCAGGATCCGGGCAAGTCGAAGCAGGCCCTGGCTTTCGCCGAAGACCTGGTCGAGGACGCGCCCGACTACGCGCCGGGCCACCTGTGGCTGGGCAATGCCTACGCCAATCGCATCGGCCAGGTCGGCAGCTTCAGCCAGGCGACCATGGCGCCCCGCCTGCGCCGGACGCTGGAACGCGCCATCGAACTCGACGCCAACCTGCACGAGGCGCGCAGCGCCTTGATGGAGTATTACCTGCAGGCCCCCGGCATCGTCGGTGGCAGCGTCGAGAAGGCCAGGGCCCAGGCCGCCGAACTCCAGCGGCGCGACCCGCCGCGCGGCTACTACGCCCTGGGTCGCCTGGCCCAGTACGAAGAGCGCCTCGACGACGCCCGCCGCCACTACCTCGACGCCTACGCCGCGCGTCCTTCCAACCCCGTCTATCGCATGTCCGCCGGCATCATCCACCAGGACGCCAAGGACTGGGCGAAGGCTTTCGCGGTGTTCGACCTGTGGACCCGCGAAGAACCCAAGGCCGCCGGCGCCTGGTACCAACTGGGCCGCACCGCGGTGCTGTCGGGCCAGCGCCTGGACGAGGGTGTGGCGGCGTTCAAGCGTTTCCTGGCGCTGCCCGAACAGCCCGGCCAGCCCGAGCACAAACATGCCTGGTACCGCATGGGCCAGGCCCTGGCGCTGGCCGGCGACAAGGCTGCGGCGCGGAAAGCGCTGGAAAAGGCGCTGGCGATGGATCCGTCGCTGCAGGAAGCAAAGGACGCCCTGGCCGGGCTGTGAACCCGGCCGGGTGGGATCAGATCACGACACCAACCCGGTCGCGGCCGCCACGCTTGGCGTCGTAAAGGCCGCGGTCGGCGCGCACCAGCAGCGCGTGCAGGCCATCGTCGCCCGGTTCCAGGCTGGCGACGCCGGCGCAGATGCGCAGTGGAATAGGCCGCCCTTCGAACTTCAGGTCCAGGCTGGCCACGGCCCGGCGCAGGCGTTCGGCGACCTGGCTGGCCAGGGCCAGGTCGGCGTCGGGCAGCAGCGCGGCGAATTCCTCGCCGCCCAGCCGCCCCAGCAGGTCCTGTTCGCGCAGGCCGTCGCGCAGGGCGTCGGCGATGCCCTGCAGGGCCAGGTCACCGCCGGCGTGTCCGAACGTGTCGTTGACGCCTTTGAACCGGTCCACGTCGAGCACGATCACGGCCAGTGGCTGGCCGCGCCGCCGGGCGTCTTCAAGGCGGGCGCCGGCGGTTTCGAAAAAGGCGTGGCGCGACGCGGCGCCGGTGAGGCTGTCGCGGCTGGCGATGCGCTCGAGCCGGTCAAGCAGGCGATCGGCGCCCACCAGCACGAACGACACCGTGGCAACCGCCGGTCCCAGCACGCAGATGCCCAGCAGCAGCCCCTGCGCCAGCGGCGTTTCGGCCCAGGTGCGGGCCGAGGCGCTGTCGGGCAGGAACAGCAGGCCGGCACGACCCGCCAGCACGGTCGCCACCAGCACGAAGGCCAGGCACAGCACGCCGCCCTGGGTGCTGCCACCGGACCTGAGGTGATGCCAGGCCGACTGGGCCGTGGACGCCGCGGCAATGGCGCACAGCAGGCTCAGCAGCCCGGTGCGCATCGGGTCGGTGGGGTAGGAGGCCAGGAAACCAAGCGACAGCATGCCCACGGCGCCCACCGGCATCCACAGCCAGAACCGCGCCACGTGTTCACCCTCAAGCGTGCGCATCGCGCGCAGGAACTCCATGAAGGCGGCCATGAACAGCATCTTGGCCGGCACCGAAAGGGCCGGCGTGCCCGCGGCCAGCGACAGTTCCAGCAGCACCCAGCCCAAGGGCAGGGCCGCCAGGCCGCGCGCCCACAGCAGCTGGGCCGTGCGCAGCGGCTCGGGCTGGCGCCGCGCCGAGGCCCAAAGGGCCAGGGCCATGGCGACACCGCCAGCGGCCAGGGTCAGCGCGATCATCAGGGGCTGGAGCGGCAGGGCGGGCATCGGCGCATCATAGGGCACACCCGTCGGCTTTGCCGGAGCCTTGAAATGGTGCCGTCGGGGTGCCATTTCGCAGTCATCGGGCCGCACAACGCGG
>NZ_CAXBJS010000069.1:0-13915 GCF_963976025.1 uncultured Arenimonas sp. | reverse complement strand
ATGGACGTACTTGCGCCGTGTCGGCCAGGGCGACTGCACGCTGCCTCCACCCGCGAAACCAGCGGGGGCGACACTTGGCTGAAGGCCAAGACCGAGGGCACCGGGACTGAAGTCCCTCCCACAAGGGCCCCGGGATGGCCGGGGCGGCTCCAACCGGGCCAAACGCTTGTATTGCAAGCCGTTTTGGACTCGGCTATACTCCCGCTTCTTTATCGCCCCAACCCCTTTAAGGAACTGCCATGAAAGTGCTCTCGTCCCTGAAGTCGGCGAAGACCCGCCATCGCGACTGCAAGGTCGTGCGCCGCCGCGGCAAGGTCTTTGTCATCTGCAAGTCCAACCCGCGTTTCAAGGCCCGCCAGCGCTAAGCGCGGCAGCCAGGTTGGAAACGAAGACGCCGGCGAAAGCCGGCGTTTTTGTTTCCCGGCCCGGCCCCCCCGGGCACGGATGGCGCGTTCAGGCCGGTTTTGCGATGATCCCGACCCTACCCGTCATCCCGACGAACCCGCGGAGGTGCTCCATGAAGGCCCATCCCCTGTCCCTGGCCCTTGCCCTGGCCACCGGCCTGCTGCTGCAGGCGTCCCCGGCGTCCGCCGACACGCTGCTGGTCGATCGCGTCCGGGCCGAATCCGCCGCCCTGCCCGCCCGTGGCCAGTCCATGCAGCAGGTCGAGGCCGCCTACGGCGCCCCGGACCGCAAGCACGCCCCGGTCGCCGGCCCGAATTCGCGCCAGCACAACCCGCCGATCACCCGCTGGGACTACGCCGGTTTTTCGGTCTACTTCGAATACAACCACGTCGTTGACGCGGTGGCCGCCAAGAGCCGGCCCGAAGAGATCGGCCCCAAGCCCATCCAGTAGAGCCAAATGTCACAACTTCTTCGCTTCCCGGCGGAATGGGAACCCCAGTCCGCCGTGCTTCTTGCGTGGCCGCATGAAGGCACCGACTGGGCCGACCGCCTGGCCCAGGTCGAACAGACCTACGTCGGCCTGGTGGCCGCCATCACCCGCTTCCAGCCTGCCCTGGTCTGCGTGGCCGGCCCGGACCTGCGCGCCCGCGCCGCCGCCCAGCTGGGCTCGGCCGGCGTCGACCTGAACCGGGTCCGTTTTTTCGAAGTCGAATACGACGACACCTGGCTGCGTGACTCCGGGCCGATCACCCTGCGCGAGGGCCCGGGTTTCCGGCTGCTCGACTTCCACTTCACCGCCTGGGGCGGCAAGTTCGAAGCCGGCCGCGACGACCAGCTGGTGGCGAAACTTCACGCCGCCGGTCTGTTCCACGACGCCAGCCACCGGCGCGTGGACTTCGCGCTGGAAGGCGGCGGCATCGAAACCGACGGCCGCGGCACCCTGCTCAGCACCTGGCGCTGCCTGCACGAACGCCACCCGGGCAAGTCGCGCGCGGAAATCACCGCGCTGCTCGAGAGCGAGCTGGTGCAGTCGCGCACGCTCTGGCTCGACCGTGGTTACCTGGAGGGCGACGACACCGACGCCCACATCGACACCCTGGCGCGTTTCGCCGCGCCCGACGCCATCGTTTACCAGGCCTGCGACGACCCCGGCGACAGCCACTACGCCGAACTGCAGGCCATGGCAGCGGAGCTGGCCGCCCTGCGCACCGCCGACGGCCAGCCCTACCGCCTGTTCCCGCTGCCCTGGGCCCGGCCGGTGCTCGACGAAGGTCGCCGCCTGGCGGCGTCCTATGCAAATTTCCTGATCATCAACGACGCCGTGCTGATGCCGGCCTACGGCGACGCCGCCGACGCCGCCGCCGCCCGGGTGCTGGCCGAAGCCTTCCCGGGCCGCGAGATCGTGCCGGTGAACTGCCGGCCTCTGATCTGGCAGAACGGCAGCCTGCACTGCGTCACCATGCAACTACCCGAAGGCCTGCTGGCATGAAGAAGAACTCCCTGCGTGTTGCCCTGGTCCAGGACCGCGACCACGGCAGCGTCGAGGCCAACCTGGCCAATATCGAGGCCCGCGTCGCCGAAGCCGCGGCCGCCGGCGCGAAGCTGGTGCTGCTGCAGGAACTGCACAACGGCGCCTACTTCTGCCAGCACGAGGCCACCCGCGAATTCGACCGTGCCGAAGCCATCCCCGGCCCCAGCACGCAGCGCCTGGGCCCGCTGGCGAAAAAACACGGCGTGGTGCTGGTGTCTTCGCTGTTCGAACGCCGCGCCGCCGGCCTGTACCACAACACCGCGGTGGTTTTTGAAACCGACGGTTCGATCGCCGGCAAGTACCGCAAGATGCACATCCCCGACGACCCGGGTTTCCACGAGAAGTTCTACTTCACGCCGGGCGACCTGGGCTTCGAGCCCATCGATACCTCGGTCGGCCGCCTGGGCGTGCTGGTGTGCTGGGACCAGTGGTATCCGGAAGCGGCGCGCCTGATGGCGCTGGCCGGCGCCGAAGTGCTGCTCTACCCCACCGCCATCGGCTGGGACCCGGACGACGAGCCGGGTGAAAAGGACCGCCAGCGCGGCGCCTGGATCCTGAGCCACCGCGGCCACGCCGTGGCCAACGGCCTGCCCGTGCTCAGCTGCAACCGCGTCGGCCACGAGCCGTCGCCGACCGGCGCCTCCGGCATCCGTTTCTGGGGCTCGAGCCACGTGCTGGGCCCGCAGGGTGAGTTCCTGGCCGAGGCCGGCAACGACGCCCCCGAAGTGCTGGTCACCGACGTCGACCTGGCCCGCAGCGAAGACGTGCGCCGCATCTGGCCCTTCCTGCGCGACCGCCGCATCGACGCCTACGGCGACCTGCTCAAGCGGTACCGGGATTGAACGCCGCCGAAGGTACCGTCCCCGACGGCCTGCACGACCAGCCCCACGCCATCGTTGAACGCGACGGCGTGCGCTACACGCTGCTGGGCACCGCGCACGTGTCACAGGCCAGCATCGACGCGGTGGAAGCGGCGCTTGCCAGCGGCCGCTACGACACCATCGCGGTCGAGCTCGACGTGCAGCGCCATCGCGCCCTGACCGACCCCGACGCGCTGTCGAAACTCGACCTGTTCCAGATCCTGCGCGAAGGCAAGACCGGCCTGGTCGCCGCCAACCTGGCCCTGGCCGCCTACCAGCGGCGCCTGGCCGAGCAGCTGAAGGTCGAGCCGGGCGCCGAGCTCAAGGCCGCGGCCGTCGGCGCCCAGGCCCGTGGCCTGCGCCTGGCCCTGGTGGACCGCGACGTCGGCATCACCCTCCGCCGCGCCTTCGGCGCACTGGGCTTCTGGGGCCGCACCAAGCTCATCGCCGGCCTGGGCGCCAGCCTGCTGGCCGACGAGTCGGTGGAAGAGGAAGAAATCGAGCGCCTGAAAAAAGGCGATTTCCTGGAAGCCAGCTTCGGCGAATTCGCCGCCGGCAGCCCGCCGCTGTACCGGGCGATCATCGCCGAGCGCGACCAGTTCATGGCCAACCGCCTGCGCCAGGTCGGCGCCGAAGGTGGCCGGGAAGTCCTGGCCGTGGTCGGCGCCGGCCACCTCAAGGGCCTGGCCGAACACCTGCGCGGCGACAACGACGCGCCGCAGCCGGCGCTGGACGCCCTGAACGAGCTTCCGCGCAGCAGCGACATCCCGTGGTTCACGATCGTGCTGGCGGTATTCCTGCTGGGCGGTTTCGCCTGGGGCTTCTGGCAGGGCGGCGCCGAGCTGGGCGGCGAGATGGTGCTGCAGTGGGCGCTGATCACGGCCGCCGGCGGCGCGCTGGGCTGCCTGGCGGCCGGCGGGCATCCGCTGAGCATCCTGGCCGCGGCGGTGTCTTCACCGCTGACGCCGCTGCACCCCGCCCTGGCTTCGGGCACGGTCAGCGCTCTGGTCGAAGCCTGGGTGCGCAAGCCGACCTATGCCGACTTCCTGCGCCTGCGCGACGACACCGGCCACATCAGCGGCTGGTGGAAAAACCGCGTCGCGCGCGTGCTGGTCAACTTCTTCCTGACCAGCCTGGGCACCGCCATCGCCGTGTGGATCGGCGGTGCCACCCTGCTCAGCAAGCTGGCCTGAAACCCGGGTCAGAGTCACAACTATTTAATTCGACTCTGCCCCCGGTTTTAGCTTTCGGTGACCACTCCGCCCAGCGGCGCCTTGCGGCGGGCCTGGGCGATGCGGCGGGAGACGGCCAGGCTCAGGTCGTCGAGGATCGCGTAGATCGTCGGCAGGAACAGCAGGCTCACCAGCGTCGAGAAGGCCAGGCCACCGGCAATGGCGCGGGCCATCGGGTAATACGGCGGGCCGCTGCCGGCCATCTGGGTGGTGCTCAGGGCAATCGGCACCATGCCCAGGATCGCCGTGCCCATGGTCATCAGGATCGGCCGCAGGCGGTCGCGACTGCCCTGCACCAGGGCGGTTGTTCTATCCATGCCCTTCCGGCGCAGCGTATTGATGTGTTCGACCATCACGATGCCGTTGTTCACCACCACGCCCATCAGCACCAATATGCCGATCGAGGCCATGATCGTGAACACCGTGCCGGTGATCCAGAACAGCCAGAACACGCCGAAGATCGAGAACACGATGCTGGACATGATCGCCGCCGGGAACAGCAGCGACTCGAACACCGCCGCCATCACCACGTAGATCATCAGCAGGGCGATGATCGTGTTGAAGAGCATCTGCGCGCCGGCTTCGTCGTTCTGCCGGAAGATGCCGTCGAAGCTCCAGTGGTAGCCCGGCGGCAGGCTCATCCCGCCCAACACTTCCTCCATGGCCTTGCGGGCATCGGGCGCGGTGACGCCTTCGCCCAGGTTGGACTGGATGTTTAGCGTGGTGCGGCGGTTCTGCCGGAAGACCTGGGTCGCGGCTTCCTGGGTATCGACGCGCACCAGGGCCAGCAGCGGGATCGCCGTGCCATCGGGTGCACGCAGGGTGAAGCCGGCCAGGTCCTCGACGCCGAACTGTTCGGAGCCGTCGAAGCGCACCCACACCGGCACCTCGGATTCACCGCGGCGGAATTCGCGCAGCGGCGTTCCGCGCAGCGCGGTGCCGACATAACGGGCCACTTCCTCGGCGCTGAAGCCGTAGGTCAGGGCCTTGTCGCGGTCCACGCTGATCGCCAGCTCGGAGTTCTCGTCGCCGGTGTCCACGCGCACGTCGCGCAGTTCGTCGCGGCGGTCGAGCAGCGGCACGATCTCTTCGGCCAGCGCCTTGAGCTGTTCGGAGGAATCGCCGATCAGCGACACCTGCACGGTGTCGGAGTTGCCCTGCCCGCCCTGCTGCCCGCCCTGCTCGAAGCCGACGGTGGCGCGGGCCGACTTGGGCATTTCCTCGCGGATCTGTTCCATGACCTCCAGCGGGTCGCGCAGGCCGCGGCCTTCGCTTCGCAGCGTGACCTTGGTGCCGGCCCAGCCTTGTTCGCTGTACCAGGAATAGATCTGCTCGATCTGCAGTTCCTCGCGGTTTTCATCGAGGTAACGCTCGACCCGCAGCACTTCCTCGGAAATCTGCGGCAGCGAATAGGCGCCGTTCCAGCGGTAGAACATGTCCAGCTCGCGACCCGGCTCCTGGTAGAAGAAGTCGGTCTTGGTCTGGGTCATCGGCACCACGCTGACCGCGACGATCAGCAGGATGCCGCCGACGCTGGTCCAGCGGTGGCGCAGCGTCCAGTCCAGGAAAGCCGCGTAGCGGTCCTGCATGCGCGCGATCATGCCGGTGCGGGCGGTCGCCGCGGGCGGCGTCTTCATGCGCGCCGACAGCATCGGGATCAGGCTGATCGCCACCAGCCACGAGGCCAGCAGGGACACGGTGATGGTGACCGCGATCTGCACCATGAAGATGCTGATCTGGTTGGTTTCACCGAACAGGTTGGGAACGAACACGATGCAGTGGCACAGGGTGCCGGCCGACAGCGCGATGGCCACGTGTTTGGTGCCGATGATCGAGGCGTAACGCGGGTTGCCGGGGTGTTTTTCGCGTTCCTGGTAGATGCTTTCCACCACCACCACGGCGTTGTCCACCAGCATGCCGACCGCAAGCAGCAGGCCCATCATCGTCAGCACGTTCAGGGTGACGCCCAGGAAATGCATGAAGCCCAGGGTCATGATGAAGCAGATCGGGATCGCCAGGCTGACCATCAGCGTGGACGGCCAGTGCCGCAGGAAGAAGAACAGCACCGCCACCGACAGCACCAGGCCGATGATGCCGGCTTCGGTGAGCTCGAGCAGCGAACCGGTGACGTTGTCGCCCTGGTTGTCGATCAGGATCATGCGCACGCCGCTGAAATCGGACTCGCGGCCGATCTGCTCGATCTCGGCCAGGACCGTGCGCGAGACTTCCACCAGGTTGGCGTTGCGTTCCTTGAAGACGTCGATGCCGACCGCCGGGCGGCCTTCCAGGCGGCGGCCGTAGTTCATGCGCTGGGGCTTGAGCCGCACGTCGGCGACCTGTTCCAGGCGCAGGCCGTTGGCGCCGACCACCAGTTCGCGCAGCTCCTGGATGTCGCGCAGTTCGCCCACCGGCTGCACGCGCAGGCGGCGCGCGCCGTCTTCGATGGTGCCGGCCGAGACCGAGAAGTTCACGCCCTGCAGGGTCATGGCCAGCTCGTTCAGGCTCAGGCCGTGGGCGGCCAGGCGGTCGGGGTCGATCGCCACCTCCACTTCGCTGGGCGTGGCGCCGGAGATCTCGACGCGGGCGACGCCCGGCATGCGTTCCAGGCGGCGCTTGAGCTTGAGGTCGATCAGGTCGTATTCGTTGGTGAGGTCGCGTTCGCTGGCCAGGCGCACCCGCAGCACGGGTTCGTCGCTGGTCGAGAACTTCATCACCCGGTAGCGCTGGAAGTCGTCCGGCAGCTCGTCGCGGATGGCGTCGATGCGCTCGCGCGCCTCCGAGGCCAGCACTTCGACGTCGCGGTCCCAGTCGGAGAACTCGATCCAGACGCTGCCGCCGTCGGCCCGGCTCATCGAGTTGAGGTTCTTGATGCCCTGCAGCGTGGACAGGGCCTCTTCGACCGGGCGCACCAGGCTCTGTTCGACCTCGTCGGGGGTCGAGCCCGGGTACGGCAACTCGACCGCGATGAACGGCGCGTTGAGGTCCGGGAACTGTTCCAGCGGCAGGCGGAAGGCGGCGATCAGGCCGATGACCACCATCGACACGAAGAACATGATCGCCGACACCGGCCGGCGCAGGCTGAGTTCGGCGATGGTCATGCGCGCGCGCCTTCCGGTTCGCCGCCATCTTCTTCGATGACGATGGGCTTGGCGCGGGCGACGTAACTTTCGTCGCTGCGGCGGTCAAGCAAGTTGTAGACCACCGGGATAACCACCAGGGTCAGCAGCGTAGACACCGCCAGGCCGCCGATGACCGTCATCGCCATCGGCGCGCGCACCTCGGCGCCTTCGCCGGTGGCCAGGGCCATCGGCAGGAAGCCCAGCAGCGCCGTCAGCGAGGTCATCGCGATCGGGCGCAGGCGCGAGGAGGCGCCCTGCAGGATGGCCTCGTGCTTGGGCACGCCGGCGATGCGCAGCTGGTTGACCTTGTCGATCAGGATGATGGCGTTCTTGACCACGATGCCCACCAGCAGGATCAGGCCGATGAAGACCACCACCGACAGCGTTGCTCCGGTGATGAACAGCGCCAGCACCGCGCCCACCAGGGCCAGCGGGATGGTGAACATGATCACGAAGGGATGCAGCAGCGATTCGAACTGCGAAGCCATCACCAGGTAGACCAGGAAGATCGCCAGGCCGAAGGCGAACACCAGCGAGGCCACCGAGGCCGCCAGCTCTTCGCCCTGGCCGCCGATGCGCATGCCCACGCCGGTGCCCAGCGGGTTTTCCGCGACCAGGCGCTCGACCTCGGCCACGGCCGAACCCAGGTCGCCGTAGGCCAGGCTCGAGGACACGACCGCGACGCGGCCCTGGTTGGCATGGCGGATCTCGCCGGGGCCGGTGGTCTGGATCACGTCGGCGACGGCATCCAGGGTCACCGGCACGGCGGCTTCGGGATTGACGATCAGCTTGCGGATGTCTTCGACCGAGGCGCGGTCGTCCTCGCGGGAACGCACCAGCACGTCGATCTTGCGGTCGTTGAAGCTGTAGCGGGTGGCCACTTCGCCGCGCACCTTGCGCACCACCTGGTCGGCGACCTGGCGCGTGGTCATGCCCAGCGCGGCGGCCCGCTGCTGGTCGAAGCGGATCTGGATTTCCGGGTAACCCTCGGCCACCGAGGACTTGATGTCCACGAAGCGGTCGGAGCCTTCCATCAGCGCCACCAGGCGCTGGCCGGCCTGCTCCAGGTCGCCCAGGTCGGCGCCGTGCAGTTCGATTTCCAGGGGCACGGAGAAGCTGAAGATCTCCGGCCGGCCGAAGCTGACTTCGGCGCCCGGGAAACGCTGCTCCATGGTCCGGCGCAGGCTGTCGGTCGCCGCCGCTTCGGTGGATTCGTCGTAGCCCTCGCCCAGCACAACGGTCAGGGTGCCGATGTTTTCACCCGATTCGGTGGGGCTGGCGTCGAGCCGCGTGCCGCTGCCGCTGACGCCGTAGAGCGCGCGAACGCCCGGCTCGTCGGCATGCTGCTGCTGCACCGTGCGCATCAGTGCGTCGGTGTCGCGCAGCTGGGTGCCGGCGGGCAGCTTCACGGTCATCTCGAAGCGGTCCTGCGCCAGCTGCGGGATCATGTCCAGGCCCAGGGTCGGCACCAGGGCCAGGGCCAGCGCGAACGCCAGCGCGGCCGAGCCCAGCACCCGGCCCGGACGGGCCAGGGCCGCCGGCAGCAGGCGCGCGTAACGACGCTCGGCCCAGTAGTAGGGAATCATCACGTAGCCGCCGACCCACGACAGCACGCGTCCCAGGGGTACGATGACGGCGCGGAACAGCGTCGTCACCAGCCAGGACACGGCGAACACCAGGAACCCGACCAGTGACCCCAGGCCGTAGCGCACCCGGTTGCCCATGCGCAGCAGGGCGCTGTCCGGCTCGGGGCGCGACACGGGCGCTTCTTCCGGGAAGCCCATCGGGGCCTTGGCCTTGAGCGAGGACAGCATCGGGATCAGCGTCAGCGACACCACCAGCGACATCAGGATGGCGATCGAAATGGTCAGCGCCTGGTCCTTGAACAGCTGGCCGGCGACGCCTTCGACGAACACCAGCGGCAGGAACACCGCGACATTGGTCAGGGTCGAGGCCACCACGGCCATGCTGACTTCCTTGGTGCCGGCCACCGCCGCCTCGACGATGCCCAGGCCGCGTTCGCGGGCCTTGGCTATCGATTCGAGCACCACGATCGAGTCGTCCACCACCAGGCCGGTGGCCAGGGCCAGGCCGCCCAGGGACATCACGTTCAGGCTGAGGCTGAACTGGTCCATGAAGAAGAACGTGGCGATCAGCGAGATCGGCAGCGACAGCGAAATGACGAAGGTGCTCCAGCCATCGCGCAGGAAGAAGAAGATCAGCAGGATCGCCAGGCCACCGCCGAACAGCGCGTCAAAGCGCACGTCGGCCAGGGCCTGGCGGATGAAGACGGCCTGGTCGTCGACCACGGTCAGTTCGATGCCGGCCGGCAGCTCGCGCCGAAGCCGCTCGAGGTTGGCGTGCACGGCGTCCGCGACGCTGACGGTATTGGCGTCGCCTTCCTTGTAGATCGCCAGCTCGACGGCTTCGTTGCCGGCCAGGCGGATGATGGACTCGCGTTCCTTGAAACCCTGGGTCACCGTGGCGACGTCGCCCAGGCGGATCGCCTGGCCACCGCCGGCCACGTTCGCACCGCCGCTGGCGGCGCTCTGTGCCGACGCCGACGCGGCCAGCGCCTCGGCAGAACCGGTCAGCGCGGCAACACGCGCCGCAGCTGCGGCGGCTTCCTGGGCCGCGCTGTTGCCGCCACCGGCGCTGCGCGCGGTGACCAGCATGTCGCGGATCTGTTCGATGTCGGCGAACTGGTTGACGGTGCGCACCAGGTAACGCTGGCTGCCGTCTTCGATGCGGCCGCCGGAAATGTTGACGTTCTCGGCGCCCAGCCGGTCGATGATAGTGCCGATGCCCAGGTTGAGCTGCGCCAGCTTCTGCTGGTCGATGTCCACCTGGATTTCATCTTCCAGGCCACCGCCGGCCTTGACGGCGGCGACGCCTTCAACCGGTTCGAGCTGCTTCTTGAGCTCTTCGTCGGCGTAGCGGCGCAGGCGCACCAGCGACGCGTCGCTGGTCTGCTGGCTGGCATCGGACAGCACCAGGCGCATCACCGGCTCGGTGGACGGGTTGAAGCGCAGCAGCACGGGCTGCTCGGCTTCCAGCGGCAGATTCAGGGTCTCGAGCTTGTCGCGCACTTCCAGGCCGGCCCGGTCCATGTCGGTGCCCCAGGCGAACTCGAGCACCACGTCGCTCTGGCCGGTGCGCGACACCGACTTGAGCTTGCGCAGGCCCTTGACCACGCCCACGGCCTCTTCCACCGGCTCGCTGATCAGGGTTTCGATTTCCGCCGGCGCGGCGCCGGTGTATTCGGTGCGCACGGTCAGCGTGGGATAGCTCAGGTCCGGCAGCAGGTTGACCGGCAGCGCGCCCAGGCCGATCAGGCCGAACAGGACGAAGGTCAGCGTCACCATGAACACGGTGACGCGACGGCGGACGGAGAATTCGGCGAGGCTCATGTCAGCGGCCGGCCTTGGACGCGTCGGCGACCTGGGCTGCTTCGATGCTGGCGGTGGCCGGCGGGTTCAGCACTTCCACCGCGGCGCCGTCGCGCAGGGCGACCTTGCCGGCGGTGACCACCTGGTCGCCTTCTTCCAGGCCCTTGCGGACCTCGGCCAGTTCGCCGCTCAGATGGCCGACTTCGATCGGCACGCGCACGGCCTTGCTGTCGCGAACGGCGAACACCGCCGTTTCACCGGCGTCCTGCAGCAGCGCCGAACGCGGCACGGTCAGCGCGTCGTTGCGCTGGTCGTAGACGACTTCGATGCGGCCGAACATGCCCGGGCGCAGGCCTTCGCCGCCGGGGAAAACGGTGACCACGCGGAAGGTGCCGCTGCCGGCATCCACGACCGGGCTGACCCGGTCGATCACGCCTTCGAACACGTCGCCCGGCATGGCGTCGGCGGTCATGCGCACCGTCAGGCCTTCCTTCATGGTCGCCAGGTCACGCTCGGGCACGTTGAGCACCGCTTCCAGGCGCGAGGTGTCGACGATGCGGAAAAGGCTGGAATTGAGCTGGATCAGGTTGCCTGGCTTGACCGCGCGGGCGGCGATGACGCCGTCGATGGGCGCGACGATGTTGGTGTAGGACAGTTCCAGCTGGGCCAGCTGGTACAGGGCGCGCGCCGCTTCGAGGTCGTAGCGGATCTGGTCGCTGGCCTCGGCGCTGACGAGCTTGGATTCAAGCAACTCCTGCGAGCGCCGGTAGTTGTTTTCCAGCTTGCGCACGGTGGCGCGGGCGCGCTCCATTTCCAGGCGCGGACGCTCCGGGTCGATGCGGGCCAGGACCTGTCCGGCCTTCACCTGGTCGCCTTCCTCGGCAAGCAGCTGCAGCAGAACGCCGGAGGTCTTGGCGACCACCTGGGCTTCGCCCGGCGCCTCGAGGTTGGCGGTGCCGGTGAAGCGGGCCGCGATCGGGCGCTTGGCGACGGCCGCCACTTCCACCGGTACGGCCTCGACCTTCTTTTCGTCGGTCTTGCCCTTTTCGGCCTGGGCGGTGGTTTCGGCTTCGCCGGCCTCGCCTTCGGCGGGCGGTTCACCCCCGCCGCAGCCGGCAAGAACCAGGGAGATGGCCAGGGCCAGCGCGGCGAGGGAACGGGACGGCGGCACGGTACGGGAAGTCTTCATGGGGGCGGCTTCTGGCTGGGGTGTTGTAGTTGAATAGAACAGTACAGGACGGGCCCGGAGACCCGCACATGCCGGAAGTCAGGATGCCGACCGGTGAAGAAGGGTTGCGGGGACCGGGTCCTGCCCCCTCGTCTCGGGAACGATGCTCCGGCTATACTTTCGGTTTACGCCGCACCATCCGACCCTATCGAGCCGGAACAAACCCTGATGAAGCGAATCCTGTTGCCCGCCGCCAGCCTGGCGCTCGCCCTTGCCGCCCTGCCCGCCGCCGCCAGTGGCGACGCCGAAAACGGCAAGGCCATTTTTTATACCTGCACCGGCTGCCACGGCATCGAAGACTACAAAAACGCCTACCCGACCTACCGGGTGCCGAAGGTCGGCGGCCAGAACGAGGCCTACCTGGTGGCCGCGCTGACCGCCTACAAGAAAGGCGAGCGCAAGCACCCGACCATGCAGGCCCAGGCCGAGTCCTTCTCCGACCAGGAGATCGCGGACATCGCTGCCTACCTGTCCAGTGTGAAGAAGCAGAAGTGAGGGCCACGCATATGAAGTCCATCCGTACCCTCGCCGCCCTGTCGCTGCTGGCCCTGGCCACCCCGGCGCTGGCCGCCATCTCGAAGGGCAACGTCGCCGCCGGCCAGGAAAAGTCCAAGACCTGCGCGTCCTGCCACGGCCCGACCGGCAACGAATCGCTGGATCCGACCTACCCGAAGCTGGCCGGCCAGTACCCGGAATACCTGGCCAAGTCGCTGCGCGACTACCGTTCCGGCGAACGCCAGAACGCGATCATGGCCGGCATGGCCGCCGCCCTCACCGACGAAGACATCGACGACCTGTCGGCGTTCTACGCGGCCCAGGAAGGCGACCTGCAGGACCTGAGCGACGTCGACCAGCGCTGAGGCGCAGGCAAAGGCTGCAAAACAAGAGGCCCCGCATTGCGGGGCCTCTTGTTTTGGTGGGTCAGCCCGGCGGCATCGTGTCCTTGAGCGGCGGTTTGCGGCATTCGATTTCGTACAGCGCGCGCGTGCGCCGCCAGGCGGCGTGGCTCTGCGGGTCGACGATCTGTTCCCACCACTGGTCGCACTGGCGCTGTTCTTCCGGGCTGAGCGTATTGGGGTCGTCTCCGGCGTTGACCACGGCGTCGTTGTCGTTGGCGTTGACGATGCCGCAGCCGCCGCCGGCGGCGAGCAGGACCACGCCGCAGCGCAGCTTGGAACCCGGGCTGCCCGGGATCGGAATGTCCACGTACATGGTGGAGGCCTCGACCGCCCTTTCCAGCAGTTCGGTCAGCACGTCGTTGTTGGGGCGCCAGGCAGCGTCGAAGCGCGTGGGTTCGTATTCAAGCACCTTGCGGCGCTTCATGAATTCCGCCGACTCCTCCAGGCCCGGCTGGCGGAAGCCGAAACGGCGGTCGTCGCCGCCGGATTCGGCGATCTGTTCGCGCACCTCGTCGGGAAGGGCCAGCGAACCGTCGGGATTGTAGAGCGACAGCGAGCCGCGGCTGGGCGTGGGTTCGACGGCCTGCAGCGCTGGCGAGCCGGAGCGTGATTCCGGCGCCCAGACGTCCGCCGCCTGCTGCGCCGGGGACGGCGGTGGCGGCGGGTCGCCGGCGGCCATCGCTTCGTCGATTTCAATCGGCTCGAGCGTGATCGGGTCGATGACGATGCGGGTCTTCTTTTTCTTGTCCGGATCCAGCGGCTCGAAGTCCACGGTCGGCCGGGTGCGTTCAACCTCGGTGGTGTCGAGCACCGGCGCCAGGGCGACGCCGGGCGTCGGCCTGGGCAGGTCGGTGCGCGGCGTCGGTTCGATGGTCGGCGCCTGCGCCTGGATGCGCGCGAGTTCGGGCGGCGGCGGCGCGTCTTCGATGGCGATGTCCACGGTGACCGGCGACGGCCGCGGCACCGGTGAATCGAACACCGGTTCAGGCACGTCCACGGCATCGAGCACCGGACGGTCCAGGGCCGGCAGTTCGATCTCGATTTCGGGCTCGGGTTCGGGCTCGACGGGTTCGGGTTCTGGAATGGGTTCGGGTTCGGGCTCCGGTTCGGGCTCGGGTTCTGGTACTGGCTCCGGTTCCGGCTCTGGTTCCGGCTCGGGCGGCGGTTCGGGCAGGGGTTCGGGCTCGGGCTCCGGGATGGGCTCCAGGAAAACCAGCGTGGTTTCGCGCGGCGGCGGCGGCAGTGGGTCGAC
>NZ_CAXBJS010000068.1:0-13954 GCF_963976025.1 uncultured Arenimonas sp. | reverse complement strand
GGCCATGCAGCGGCGCCGGCTCGAGAAGCTAGGCCGCATGGCCCTGCAGGTGGCGTGGCGACTTCAGCCGGAACCGGAGCCTTCGGTGCCCGTGGTGTTTTCTTCGCGCCACGGCGACATCACCCGCACCTTCCAGATGCTGCGCGGCCAGGCCGGCGGCGAAGCGCTTTCGCCCACGCACTTCGGCCTGTCCACGCACAATGCCGTGATCGCCCAGTATTCGATCGCGCGCGGGCTGACCGGCAACTACCTGGCGACCGCAGGCGGCGTCGAGTCCCCGGAAGCCGCCGTCACCGAAGCCCTGGGCTTGCTCGCCGACGGCGAAGCCTCGGTGCTGGTCGTGCACTGCGACGACCTGACGCCACCCGACTACGCCTGTTACCGCGACGAGCCCGAAGCGCCTTATGCCTGGGCCTGGCGCCTGCGCCAGCCGCAGGAAGGCGAGACGGCGCTGGCGCTGGCGCCGGGCGGGCAGGGCGCGCTGGCTGCGTCGGCGCCGCCGGTGTTGCCGCACGGCCTGGACGTGATGCGCTGGCTGCTGTCCGCAGACCCGTACATGCTCGCACCGTTGTCGGGACGCCGCTGGACCCGCGATGCCTGAGCGTTTCAACCACGCCTGGCGAATCGTCGGCACCGCCGTTTCCTTCGCGGCCTTCGGGCTGGGCGGGCTGCTGCTCGGCCTGCTGGTGTTCCCGCTGCTGCGCCTGTTCGTGCGCGACCCGGTGCGCCAGGGCCGGATCGCGCGGGCACTGATCCGGCGCAGTTTTGCCGGGCACATCGGGCTGATGCACCGGCTGGGCGTGCTCAGCTACGAACTGCATGGCCTCGAGCGCCTCGACCGCCGCGGCCTGCTGGTGCTGGCCAACCACCCGACGCTGATCGACGTGGTGTTCCTGGTTTCGCTGATCCCGCAGGCCGACTGCGTGGTCAAGGCACGCCTGCTGGCCAACCCCTTCACCCGCTGGCCGGTGAAGGCCACGGGCTACATCTGCAACCACAGCGGCGCCGGCCTGGTCGAGGACTGCATCCGCACGGTGCATTCGGGCCGCAACCTGGTGATCTTCCCGGAAGGCACGCGCACCCCGCGCGACGAGCTTCTCGGACCCCTGCAGCGAGGCGCCGCGAACATCGCCGTCAGGGGCCGGACAGACGTCACGCCGGTGCTGGTGACCTGCCAGCCGCGCACCTTGGCCAAGGGTGAGAAATGGTATCGTGTGCCTTCACGGCGTTTTCACGTCAGAATCGAGGTCTTGCCGGACATCCCGGTCGCCCCGTTCCTGGACGGCGCCGCGTCCGAGGCCCTCGCGGCCCGGCACCTGAGCGAATCCCTGGACCACTTCTTCAAGACGGAGCTGTCGCGTGTCGGCGCTGCAAACTGAAATCAAGGAACTGATCATCACCACCCTGTCCCTGGAGGACATCGGCCCCGACGACATCGACGCCTCCGCGCCGCTGTTCAACGAAGGCCTGGGCCTGGATTCGATCGACGCGCTGGAGCTGGGTCTGGCCCTGCAGAAGCGCTATGGCGTGACCCTCGCGGCCGACTCGGCCGAAACCCGCCAGCATTTCGCCAGCGTCGATGCGCTCTGCGCCTTCGTCGCGGCGAACCAGAAGCAGTAAGGCCCCCGGGCCGCAGTACGAGTTCCAGGAAAATGACCAAGGACCAGCTCTTCCAACGCATCGTCGGCATCCTGCACGACACTTTCGACATCGACCCGGCCCGGGTCACGCCGGCCTCGCGCCTGGGCGAAGACCTGGATATCGACAGCATCGATGCGGTGGACCTGATCGTGCAGCTCAAACCCCTGCTGGGCGGCAACCTCAAGCCCGAGGCCTTCCGTTCCGTGCGTACCGTGCAGGACGTCGTCGACGCGCTGCACGCGATGATGCACGCCGGCGACGGTTCCGCCGCGGTCGGCTGAACATGCGCGCCGCGACCGGCCTGGCCTGGCTGGCGACCCTGCTGTACCCGCTTGCCGTCTGGTTCGGACTGGCCCACTGGGAAGCGCGCTGGGTCGCCCTGCTGCTTCTGGTGGTTGCCGGGCTGCGGGCCCTGGCGTCGCCGGAACCGATCTGGCGCGTGGCGGCCGCCGGCGCCGGCCTGCTGGTGCTGGCCAGCTTCCTGGCCAACGACGGCCTGCCGCTCAAGCTTTATCCGGTTCTGGTGAACCTGGCGCTGCTGGGCGTGTTCGCCACCAGCCTGTGGCGCCCGCCGACCGTCATCGAACGCCTGGCGCGACTGCAGGAACCGGACCTGCCGCCCGAAGCCATCCCCTACATCACCCGGGTCACCCAGGTCTGGTGCGGATTTTTCGTGGTCAACGGCGGCATCGCGCTGTGGACGGCGCTGGCGGCGTCCGACGCCACCTGGGCCCTGTACAACGGCCTTATCGCCTACCTGCTGATCGGTGCCCTGGTCCTGGGCGAACGCCTGCTGCGCCCGCGCCGTGGGCACTGACATGCGGCTGCCACTGGCCCGCCTGTGCGAACCGGGCTGCCTGCCCGGTGATCGCGAAATCCTGCCGGGCCTGGTCGCTTCGGCCTGGCTGGCCCGCGTCGCTGCCTGGCGCCAGGCCCTGGCGGAGGCGCCGGCGGGCGACGTGGCCCTGTTCCATGAAGACGCCGGCGAATTTTCCGCCGCGTTGTTCGGCGCCTGGCAGGCGGGGCGCACGCCCTGGCTGCCGGGCGACGTACTGCCGGCCACACTCGAACGCCTCGCCACGCAAACGAGCCTGCGCCTGGGTGAGCTGCCCGACGCGCTGGCGCCGGACGCGCCTGGCAACCCCGCGAAACTTTCGGCGCTGGACCCCGGTGCCTGCCGGCTGGTGCTCTACACCTCCGGTTCCACCGGCGAACCGGGCGCGATCAGCAAGAGCCTGGACCAGCTCGACCGCGAGGTGGCCGCGCTGGAAGCCGCCTTCGGTGAACGCCTGCAGGGCGCGCAGGTGCAGGGCACGGTCTCGCACCAGCACATCTATGGCCTGCTGTTCCGGGTGCTGTGGCCGCTGTCGGCCGGCCGCGTGTTCGCGCCGCGGCGGCTCGCCTTCAATGAACAGCTGACGGCCCTGGGCGGCACGCCGGTGGCCCTGGTCGCCAGCCCCGCGCACCTCAAGCGGCTGCCGGCGAACCAGGACTGGTCGGGCCTGGCCGGTGGCCTGCGGGCGGTGTTTTCCTCGGGCGGTCCGCTGCCGCCCGACGCGGCGCTGGACGTGCGCCGGCTCTGGGGCCAGGCCGCGATCGAGGTGTTCGGCAGCACCGAAACCGGCGGCGTCGCCTGGCGCGCCCCCGGCGGCGAGCAGGCGCCCTGGCAGGTCTTGCCCGGCGTGCAATGGCGCATCGAACAGGGCCGCCTGCACCTGCGGTCGCCGCACCTTGGCCACGACGGCTGGCAGGCCACCCAGGACCGCGCCGAAGCCTCGCCGTTGGGCGGCTTCGTGCTGCTCGGCCGTGCCGACCGCATCGTCAAGATCGAAGAACGCCGGATTTCGCTTGAAGCCATCGACGCGGCGCTGCTCGCTTCTCCCTGGGTCAGCGAGGCGCGGGTCGTGCCCTTGCCCGGGCACCGGATCCTGCTGGGCGCGGCCATCGTGCCGTCGCCGGAAGGGCAGGCGCTGCTGGACGCCGAAGGCCGGACCGCGCTGGCCAACCGCCTGCGCGAGGCGCTTTCCGGCCGCGTCGATGCCATCGCCTGGCCGCGGCGCTGGCGTTTCCTCGAGGCGCTGCCCACCGATGCCCGCGGCAAGACGCCGCAGCGTGACCTGCTGGCGCTGTTCCGCCCGCACATGCCGACCCCGGCCTGGTTGGAACAAAGCAGCGAACGCGTGCGCCTGCAGCTGGACGTGGACCCGGGCCTGGCGGTGTT
Source organism: uncultured Arenimonas sp. (assembly GCF_963976025.1). Taxonomy (NCBI): domain Bacteria; kingdom Pseudomonadati; phylum Pseudomonadota; class Gammaproteobacteria; order Lysobacterales; family Lysobacteraceae; genus Arenimonas; species uncultured Arenimonas sp. The sequence goes on along the minus strand of NZ_CAXBJS010000068.1, from coordinate 10,092 downwards.
CGACGGCCACTTTCCGGAGGCCGCCATCCTGCCGGGCGTGGCCCTGCTGGACTGGGCGACCCGACTGGCGCGGCAGGCATTCCCGGTCGCCGGTGAGTTCGCCGGCATGGACGCGGTGAAGTTCCAGCACCTGGTGCGGCCCGGTGACCGGCTCGACGTGGAACTGACCTGGCAGGCCGCCAAGGGCCAGCTCGCGTTCCGCTTCAGCTCGGCCACCGGCGTGCATGCCAGCGGACGCCTTCGCTTCCAGGCGGGGCAGGGCGCATGAACCCGCCGTTTTCGCCGCTGGTGGTGGTGCCGGTGTTCGACCACCCGCAGGCCATCGAAGGCCTGGTGCAGACCCTGCGCGGCCTGGGCGCGCCCTGCCTGCTGGTGGATGACGGTTCGGGCCCGGAGTGCGCCGCGCTGCTGGCGCGCCTGGCCGCGGATTTCCCGGGCGAGGTGTCGCTGCTTCGTCTCGACCACAACCAGGGCAAGGGCGCGGCGGTGATGGCCGGCCTGCGCGAAGCCGGACGGCGCGGTTACAGCCACGCGCTGCAGATCGACGCCGACGGCCAGCACGATGCCCGCGACGTGCCACGGTTCCTGGCGATGGCGCGGGAAACCCCGGGCGCGGTGATCAACGGCCATCCGGTCTACGACGACTCGGTGCCCAAGGCGCGGCTTTACGGCCGCTACGCCAGCCACGTCTGGGTCTGGATCAATACGCTGTCGCTGGCGATCCGCGATTCGATGTGCGGCTTCCGGGTATATCCGCTGGCGCCGACGCTGGCGCTGCTCGATCGCGAACACATCGGCAGGCGCATGGACTTCGATACCGAAGTCCTGGTGCGCCTGTACTGGCAGGGCCTGGACGTTCGCGACTGCCCGACGCGCGTGACCTACCCGGAACACGGCGTCTCGCATTTCCGGATGCTGCGCGACAACGTGCGCATCACGGCCATGCACACGCGGCTGTTCTTCGGCATGCTCCGGCGCCTGCCGCGGCTGCTGGCCCGCAAGGTGCGCCGCTGATGCGCTCGCAGCACTGGGCCGAGGTGGGTGAATCGACCTTGGCTGCTCTACGGCGTGCACCGTGCGTTCGGGCGCTGGCCCTTCCTGATCTGCCTGTATCCGGTCGTGCTGGCCTACTGGCTGGGCAGCCCGCTGGCGCGCCGGAGTTCCCTGGAATACCTGCGGCGCCTGCATGCCGCCGAGCCGGGCCTGTTCAGCCGCCGGCCGGGCTGGCGGGCGAGCCTGCGCCATTTCACCTTCTTCGCCGAAACCCTGCTCGACAAGATGCTGGCCATCGGTGGCCGCATCCCGCGCGAGCGCGTGCGCTTCACCGGCTACGAACCCATGCTGGCCGCATCGCGCGCAGGGCAGGGCGGCATCATCGTCACCGCGCACATGGGCTGCCTGGAGCTGATGCAGGTCGCCGCCACCTGGCGCGAAGGCCTGCGGGTATCGATCCTGGTGCACACCGCGAATGCGCAGCGCTTCAACCAGATCCTCGACCGCATCAACCCCAAGGCCAGCGTGCGCCTGCTGCAGGTCACCGATTTTTCGCCGGCCACGGCGATGATGCTGGCCGACCGCGTCGCCGCCGGCAAATTCATCGCCATTGCCGGCGACCGGGTGCCGGTGGCCGGCGACCGCATCGCCCGGGCGAACTTCCTGGGCCACCAGGCCGAGCTTCCGGCCGGGCCCTACCTGATGGCCGCCGTGCTGCGCTGCCCGGTGTGGCTGCTGTCCTGCCAGCACGAAGGCGGGGGCTACCATGCCCGCATCGAACTGATGACACAAAAAGTGACGCTCGCCCGGCAGGACCGCCAGGCCGGCCTGGATGAACAGGCGGCACGCTTCGCCGGCTGGATGACGGCACGGCTGCGAGAATCCCCGTATGACTGGTTCAACTTCTATCCGTTCTGGGACCCCAGCCCCCATGGCAAGCGCTCCGACTGACCCCCGCTCCCTCGTCATCGACGGCAGCCCGCTGCGCATCGAGGACGTGGCCGACCTGGCCCGCGGCGACGCCCGCTGCCGGCTGTCGGACGAGGCCGGCTTCCAGGCGCGCATCAACCGCGGCGCCGAGTTCGTCGACCGCCTGATCGCCGAGGACGGCGCCGTTTATGGCGTCAGCACCGGCTACGGCGATTCGTGCACGGTGGTGATCCCGCCGGCCCAGGTCGCCGAACTGCCGCATCGCCTGTACACCTACCACGGCGTTGGCCTGGGCCGTTTCCTGGACCCCGAAGAGACCCGCGCCGTACTGGTGGCGCGCCTGGCTTCGCTGTCGCAGGGCATGTCGGGCGTCAGCCTGGGCCTGCTGCGCCAGCTGCAGGCCCTGCTTGAACACGACATCCTGCCGCTGATCCCGGCCGAAGGTTCGGTCGGCGCCAGCGGTGACCTGACACCGCTTTCCTACGTGGCCGCCGTGCTGTGCGGCGAACGCGAGGTCCTGCACCGCGGCCGCGTGCGGCCCGCCGCCGAAGCCCTGGCCGAACATGGCCTGGCGCCGCTGAAGCTGCGGCCCAAGGAAGGCCTGGCGATCATGAACGGCACCGCGGTGATGACCGCGCTGGCCTGCCTGGCCTGGCGCCGCGCCGATTACCTGGGCCGGCTGGCGACACGCATCACCGCCTTCAACGTGCTGGCCAGCGACGGCAATGCCCACCATTTCGACGAGGCCCTGTTCGCGGTCAAGCCGCACCCGGGCCAGCAGCGGGTGGCCGCGCGACTGCGCCAGGACCTGGCCTCCGACCGCCCGCCGCGCAACGAACAGCGCATCCAGGACCGTTATTCGCTGCGCTGCGCCCCGCACGTGATCGGCGTGCTCGAAGACGCGCTGCCCTGGCTGCGCGCGAACATCGAAAACGAACTCAACAGCGCCAACGACAATCCGATCATCGACGCCGCCCAGGAAATGGTGCTGCACGGCGGCCACTTCTACGGCGGCCACATCGCCTTCGCGATGGACTGCATGAAAAACGCCGTCGCCAACCTGGCCGACCTGCTCGACCGGCAGATGGCGCTGCTGGTGGACGCGCGCTACAACCACGGCCTGCCGGCCAACCTGTCGGCGGCTTCGGGCGAGCGCGCCGCGCTCAACCACGGTCTCAAGGCGCTGCAGATCAGCGCGTCGGCTTGGACCGCCGAGGCCCTGAAGCTGACCATGCCGGCCTCGGTGTTCTCGCGTTCCACCGAATGCCACAACCAGGACAAGGTGAGCATGGGCACGATTGCCGCCCGCGACTGCCTGCGCATCATCGAACTCACCGAACAGGTGACGGCGGCGCTGCTGGTGACGGCGCGCCAGGGCGTGGCGCTGCGGCGTGCGCTGGAGCGCGACACCGGCCTTTCTTCGGCTCCCGAGGCCATGCTGGTGGACCTGGGCCAGCGCGTACCGCTGGTCGTAGAAGACCGCGCCCTGGACGGCGAGCTGCGGCAGCTGATCCAGGCCATCCGCGACCGCGCCTGGAGCCTGTATGAAGACTGAGTTCAGCGCCGAGGTGACGCTCACCCCGGCCTTCCACGACATCGACCCGATGGAAGTGGTCTGGCACGGCCACTACGTCAAATACTTCGAGCTGGCGCGCTGCGCGCTGCTGCAGTCCTTCGACTACGACTACCCGCAGATGCGCGCTTCGGGTTACGCCTGGCCCATCGTCGACCTTCGCGCCAAGTACGTGCGTTCGGCGCGTTACGGCCAGTCGCTGGTGGTGCGGGCGATGCTGGTGGAGTGGGAGAACCGCCTGAAGATCGACTACCAGGTGCGCGACGCCGACACCGGCGAGGTGCTCACGCGCGCCACCAGCATCCAGGTGGCGGTGGACCTGGCCAGCGGCGAGATGTGTTTTGCCTCGCCCAAGGCGCTGCTCGAGCGGCTGGGGAAGGCGACGTGATGCGCCGCTGGTTCGCCATGCTCCTTATCGCTGCCAGCCTGGCGCAGACGCCCGCCGCGGCATGCTCCGACGAAGCGATGCCCGCCGTGCGCGCCCGCATGGAACAGCCCGAGGTCCTGCGCGGGCGTTTCGTGCAGGAAAAACACCTCAAGGGTTTCCGCAACCCGCTGCGTTCGGAAGGCCGGATGCTGCTCGTGCGCGAGCGCGGCATCGCCTGGGACACCACCGAACCTTTCGCCTCCAGCGCGGTGCTGACCCGCGAGAAGCTGACCAGCGAACTGCCCGACGGCAGCCGGCAAACCCTGCTCGATGCCGCCGACGGCCCGGCCGCCGGCGCCACCGCCAGCCTGCTGATGGCCCTGGTGGCCGGCGACCTGGACGTGCTGGCCGAACGTTTCGAAATCGAAGAAACCCTGCTCGACGACGGCGCCTGGCAGCTTGAACTCAGGCCCCGCGAGCCGGCGCTGCAGCGGGTGTTCGCGCGTTTCCAACTGAACGGCGACCGCCACGTGCGCGAAGTGCTGATCGAAGAGACCGGCGGCGACACCACGCGCGTCAGCCTGCTCGAGCTGTCGAGCGAACCGGCGCAGCCGAGTCCTGCCGAGGTGGCGCGTTTTGACTGAAGCCCGCCGTCCCCGCGCCTGGGCCTGGCTGGCCCTGTCCTGGCTGGTCGCCGTTGGCGCGCTGGCCTGGCAGCAGGCCGGCTTCTGGCGCGAAGGCCGGCTCGACAGCGACGTGCTGGCATTGCTGCCCGGCGCTCACGAAGACCCGCGCCTGGCGCAGGCCAATGCCCGGCTGGCCGAAGGCGGCACCCGCCAGCTGGTCGTGCTGCTGGGCCACGCCGACTGGCCGACGCTGCGGCGCGGCGCCGAGGCCTTCAATGCCAGCCTGCGCGAGGACCCGCGCCTGGCGCCGCTGCCCGACGACGGCTCCGCGGACGCGGCGATGTCGGCCTATGCGCCTTACCAGCGCGGACTACTGACCCGCGAGCAGCGGCAGCGGCTGTCGGACACCGATCCGGCGACGCTGGGCCGGCAGGCGCTGGCACGCCTGTTCGCGCCGGGCTCGGCGCCGGGCTGGGCCGCCGATCCACTGGGCCTGGAACTCGGCTGGTGGCAGGCGCGGGCGGGGCAGGGGCCGGTGCCCCGGGACGGCCTGCTGGCCATCGAAGAGGCGGACCGGCACTGGGTCGTGCAACGTTTCGAACATGTCGGTTCGCCCTTCGCGCTCGACGGCGAACGCCATCTGCAGTCGGCGCTCGACCGCGCCCATGCCGCGGCCGAAGCCGCCGCCGGCCAGCCGCTGCAGCGCCTGCAGGCCGGCGTTCCGCTGCATGCCGAAGCCGCGGCGACGCAGGCCAGCCGGGAAGTCGCCACCATCGGCCTGGGCTCGCTGGCCGCCGTGCTGCTGCTGGTCTGGCTGGCGTTCCGGAGCCTGCGGCCGATCCTGCTGGTGGCTGTCTCGCTGGTGGTGGGTGTGGCCGCCGGCGTCGCCGTCACCGCCTGGTGTTTTGGGCAGGTGCACCTGCTCACGCTCGTGTTCGGCGCCAGCCTGGTCGGCGTCGCCGAGGACTACGGCATCCACTATTTCGCCAGCCGCCAGCAGGACCAGTCGCCGCCGCGGCCGCTGATGCGGCGTTTGCTGCCGGCCCTGTCGCTGGCGCTGGCCACCAGCGTGCTGGCCTACCTCACGCTGGCGATCGCCCCGTTCCCCGGGCTGCGGCAGATGGCGGTGTTTTCCGCAGCCGGGCTGACGGCGGCCTTCCTGACGGTCGTGCTGTGGTTTCCCTTCCTCGACCGCCAGTCACCGCGACCCAGCGGCTTCAGCCGGGCCGTGGCCGCGAGCCTGGCGCGCTGGCCGCGCTGGCCACGCGGGCTGGCCGGCGTTGCGCTGGCGGTGCTGGTGGCAGCCGGCATCCTCGGTGGTCTGTGGCAGCTGCAGGTGCGCGACGACCTGCGCAGCCTGCAGGCTTCGCCGGCGGCGCTGGTGGCCGGCGAACGCGACACCGCGCGTCTGCTGTCCCTGCCCAGCCCGGCGCAATATTTCCTGGTGCAGGCACAAACGCCGGAAGCGCTGCTGCGCGCCGAAGAACGCCTGGTCGACCAGCTTGCCGCACTGCGCGGGCAGGGCGTGCTGAGCGGCTGGCGCGCCGTGTCCGATTTCCTGCCTTCGCAGGCGCGACAGTCGGACGACGCGGCTCTGCGCCAGGCCGCGGATGCCGCGGCACTCGCGCTGGCCTCGGAGGTCCTGGAAGAAGACCTCGTGCCGGCACCGGCACCCACGCAGACCCTGCAGCCGGACACCTGGCTGGCCGCGCCGGCGTCGCTGCCGCTGCGTCCGCTTTGGCTGGGTGAACAGGACGGCCGCTGGGCGACGATCGTGCTGCTCGAAGGCCTGGTGCCGGCGTCGGTCGCTTCGCTGGCAAGCGTGGCGGCGGAGTCGGAGGGTGTGCGCTGGGTGGATCGCACCGCCGCGTATTCGGACCTGCTTTCGCACTACCGGCGCATGATGGGCGGCCTGGTGTTCGCCGCCTACGCCGCCGTCGGCCTGGCCCTGGTGCTGCGTTTCCGCCGCCGCGCCTGGCGGGCCTTGCTGCCGACCGCCCTGGCCGGCGCCACCAGCCTGGGCCTGCTGGGCTGGCTGGGCGTGCCGCTGGACCTGTTCGGCGTGCTGGCCCAGCTGCTGCTGCTGGGATTTGGCATCGACTACGGCATCTTCCTGCTTGAACACGACGACGACCCGGCCAGCTGGCTGGCGGTGTCGCTGGGTGCGGCCAGCACCACGCTGGCCTTCGGCCTGCTGGCGCTGTCGGCCACCCCGGCCCTGCACAGCTTCGGTTTGAGCCTGCTGCTGGGCATCGGCCTGGTCTGGCTGCTTTCCCCCTGTTTCCGCATGCGCCGCGAAACCGGCGCATTGGCCCACTGATTGCGACCTGCGAGACTGCCCCGATGAATCCGCGCACCGAAACCACCCAGGTACTGATCGTCGGCGCCGGCCCGGCCGGGTCGGTCGCGGCCGCGCTGTTGCGCCAGCAGGGACGGCAGGTGCTGATGCTGGAAAAGCAGCGCTTCCCGCGTTTTTCCATCGGCGAAAGCCTGCTGCCCCAGTCCATGGAATACCTGGAACAGGCCGGCATGCTGCGTGCCGTGGTCGAGGCCGGCTTCCAGCACAAGAACGGCGCCGCCTTCGCCCACGACGGCCGCAACACCACCTTCGACTTCCGCCAGAAATCCAGCCGCGGCTGGGGCACCACCTACCAGGTGCAGCGCGCCGACTTCGACCACGTGCTGGCGCGCGAAGCACAACGCGCCGGCGCCGAACTGCGCTTCGAACACGAAGTACTGTCCGTCGACGTCGCCGGTGAAAAACCCCGGGTCAGCGTGCGATCGCCGGAAGGTGAAACCTACGAAGTGGTCGCCGACTTCCTGCTCGACGCCAGCGGCTTCGCGCGCATCCTGCCGCGCCTGCTCGACCTTGAACGCCCTTCGCGTTTCCCGGTGCGAGGCGCCATCTTCACCCACGTGCACGACGGCATCGCGCCGGGTGCCGCCGGCTTCGACCGCAACAAGATCCTGATCACCGTGCATCCGCGCCACCAGGACGTGTGGTACTGGACCATCCCGTTTTCCAACGGCACCTGTTCGCTGGGCGTGGTGGCCGAGCAGGCTTTCCTGGGCCGGTACGAAGGCAGCGAAACCGAACGCCTGCAGGCCATCGTCGGCGAGGACCCCGGGCTCTCGACGCTGCTGGCCAATGCCCGGTGGTCGATGCCGGCGCGGCAGATCGTGGGTTATTCGGCCAATGTCGATTCGCTCTGGGGCCGCAACTATGCGCTGCTGGGCAACGCCGGCGAGTTCCTCGACCCGGTGTTTTCCTCGGGCGTCACCATCGCCTTCAAATCGGCCAGCCTGGCCGCGGCCTGCCTGGCGCGCCAGTTCGGCGGCGAGCCCGTGGACTGGGAAGCCGACTACGGCCGCCCGCTGCGCGCCGGCGTGGACACCTTCCGCACCTTCGTCGAAAGCTGGTACGCCGGCGGTTTCCAGAAAATCATCTTCCACGAGAACGCCAACCCCGCGATCCGCGAAATGATCTGCTCGATCCTCGCCGGTTACGCCTGGGACACGTCCAACCCCTACGTCGCCGATTCCAAACGACGCCTGGGCGTGCTGGAACAACTGTGCGCGGCCTGATCGTCCTGCTGCTGGCGGCGGTGATGGCGGGCTGTGCCGGCCAGGCGACGCGTGCGCCGGCCAGCGCCATGCCGGCGCTGGCACTTTCGCCCGCGGCGCTGGGCGGCACGCTGGCGCTGGAGCAGCGGCTGGTTTTCGAACACGGGCAGCGCAGCGACACCGTCGACGCGCTGGTCGAAGCCGACGCCCATGTCGTGCGCATCGTGCTGCACCGCCAGGGGCAGGTCTTGCTGCGGCTGGCCTGGGACGGCAAGGAGCTGCAGCAGGAGCGCGCCGAACAGCTTCCCGAAACCTTGGCCGCGCAGCGCGTGCTCGCCGACCTGCAGCTGGTGTACTGGCCGGCCGAAGCCATCAACCAGGCGCTGCCGGCAGGCTGGCAGCTGCGCGACGAGCAGGGCGTACGCACGCTTTTCCATCGCGGCGACGTGGTCGCGACCGTTCAGAAGACCGGCGACAACCAGGCCCGGCTGGAAAACCTTCGCGAAGGCTATCGCCTGCACATCCGCTCCGTGCCGGTGCGCCCATGAGCCCGGTTTTCCTCAATGAACTGGCCATGGCCTGCGCCTTGGGCGCCGACCTTGAAACGGTCGCCGCGAACCTGTTCGCCGCCGATGCAGCCGGTGGCCTGGTTGAAAGCGAGCTCGCCAGCCCGGGGCGGATGCTGGCCATTGGTCGCGTGCCCGGTGAACTGCCGTCGCTGGCGGCGCTCGACGTGCCCCTGCGCGGCCGCAACAACGCCCTGCTGGAACTGGCCCTGGCGCCGATCCGCCCGGCCGTCGAACGCCTGGTGGCGCGCCACGGTGCCTCGCGCGTGGCGGTGGTGCTGGGCACCAGCACCTCGGGCGTGGGCGAAAGCGAAGCCGCGCATCGCGCCTTCCTGGCCGAAGGCCGCTGGCCGGATTCCTTCCACTACACCCAGCAGGAAATGGGCATGCCGGCGCGATTCGTCGCCAGCCGCCTTGGCCTGACGGGACCGGCGCACGTGATTTCGACGGCCTGTTCGTCCAGCGCCAAGGCCCTGGCCTCGGCGGCGCGCCTGATCCACGCCGGGCTGGCCGACGCCGTGGTCGCCGGCGGTGCCGATTCGCTGTGCGAATTCACGGTGGCGGGTTTCAGCGCACTCGGCTCGGTGTCGGCCACGCGCTGCCAGCCGTTTTCGCGCAACCGCTGCGGCATCAATATCGGCGAGGGCGCGGCCTTGTTCGTGGTGAGCCGCGACGAAGGCCCGGTGCGCCTGTCGGGCTGGGGCGAAAGCTCCGACGCCCATCACATGTCGGCGCCGGAACCGGAGGGGCAGGGACCCGAACGCGCGATCCGCGCCGCCCTTCAGCGCGCCGGCCTGGAGCCGGGCGACATTGATTACGTGAACCTGCACGGCACCGCCACGCCGCAGAACGACGCCATGGAAGCCCGCATGATGTCGCGGGTCTTCGGCGCCGGCACGCCCTGCAGTTCCACCAAGGCGCTGACCGGCCATACGCTCGGCGCCGCCGGCGCCATCGAAGCCGCCATTGCCTGGATCACCCTGGCCCGCAACCCGGGGCGGCACCTGCCGCCGCACTGGTGGGACGGCGCCGTCGATCCCGGGCTTCCGGCAATCCACCTGGTGGCACCGGGCACGCGTGCCCTGCATTCGCCGCGCCGGGTACTCAGCCAGTCCTTCGCCTTCGGCGGTTCCAACGCCGCGCTGGTGCTGGAGGCGGTATGAACGACGCCGTGCGCGCCGCCGTCGAACGCCTGGTGCCGCATCGCGGCGGCATGCTCTGGCTTGAGCGCATCCTTGCCTGCGACGGCGAGGGCGCGGTGGCCGAAGCCGTGGTGCGCGAGGACCATCCCTTCTTCGACGGCGGCGGCGTGCCGGCCTGGGTCGGCATCGAATACATGGCCCAGTGCATCGCCGCCTGGGCCGGCGGCCAGGCGCTGGCGAAGGGCAAACCGGTCAGCCCGGGCTTCCTGCTGGGCACGCGGCGGTACGAAAGCCAGCGTCCGGTGCTGGCCGTGGGCACCCGCCTGCGCAT
>NZ_CAXBJS010000067.1:0-14014 GCF_963976025.1 uncultured Arenimonas sp. | reverse complement strand
CCACCACCACGACTACGCGGCGCGTAATCCGGGGCAGCCGTACATCCAGTATGTGTCGATGCCGAAGGTGGAGAAGCTGGTGCGGTATTTCCCGGCTATTTCATCGTCGGCATGACGAATTCGGGGTCGCGCACGCCGGTGGGCCAGCGCGCGGTGATCGTCTTGAGCCGCGTGTAGAAGCGCACACCGTCGGGGCCGTGCATGTGCAGCGGGCCGAACAGGCTGCGTTTCCAGCCGCCGAAACTGTGGAAGGCCATCGGCACCGGGATCGGCACGTTGATGCCGACCATGCCGGCCTGCACCCGGTGCGCGAACTGGCGGGCGGCGTCGCCGTCGCGGGTGAACACGGTGGTGCCGTTGCCGTATTCGTGCTCGTTGACCAGCGCCAGCGCGGCCTCGAAGTCCGGCACCCGCAGCACGCACAGCACTGGCCCGAAGATCTCCTCGCGGTAGATGCGCATGTCCGGCGTCACATCGTCGAACAGGCAACCGCCCAGGAAAAAGCCGTCCGGCGCGCCCTCGACCTTCAGGCCGCGGCCGTCCACCACCAGCCTGGCGCCTTCGGCGACGCCGGCGTCCACGTAGCCGCGCACCTTGTCGCGATGGGCGGCGGTGACCAGCGGGCCCATGTCCGGTTCGCCCTGGTGGCCCGGGCCGACGCGCAGGCCTTCGACCATGGGTTTGAGGCGGGAGATCAGTGCGTCGGCGGTGGCGTCACCCACGCACACCGCCACCGAGATCGCCATGCAGCGTTCGCCGGCCGAACCGTAGGCGGCGCCAAGCAGGGCGGCCGCGGCCTGGTCGAGGTCGGCGTCGGGCAGCAGCACCATGTGGTTCTTGGCGCCGCCCAGGGCCTGCACGCGTTTGCCCTTGGCGCTGCCGCGGGAATAGATGTACTCGGCGATCGGCGTCGAGCCGACGAAGCTGACCGCCTGCACGCGCGGGTCGTCGAGCAGGGCGTCGACGGCGGTCTTGTCACCGTGCACGACGTTGAAGACGCCGTCGGGCAGGCCGGCTTCCTTCAGCAGCCGCGCCAGGATCATCGGCGCCGTCGGGTCCCGTTCGCTGGGCTTGAGCACGAAGCTGTTGCCGCAGGCCAGGGCCACCGGGAACATCCACATCGGCACCATGCACGGGAAGTTGAACGGCGTGATGCCGGCGACCACGCCCAGCGGCGAGTACTCGGACCAGGAATCGACGTCGCGGCCGACGTCCATGGAATGTTCGCCCTTGAGCAGCTGCGGTGCGCCACAGGCGAACTCGACCACTTCGATGCCGCGGGTCACTTCGCCGCGGGCGTCGGCCAGCACCTTGCCGTGTTCGGCGGTGATGGCGGCGGCCAGTTCACCCGCGTGTTCTTCGAGCAGGGCCTTGTAGCGAAACAGGATCCGCGCCCGGGCCAGCGGCGGCGTGGCCGCCCAGGCCGGAAACGCCACCTGCGCGGCGGCGACCGCGGCCGACACCTCGTCGGCCGAGGCCAGGGCCACTTGCGCCTGCACGGCGCCGGTGGCCGGGTCGAACACCTCGCCCCAGCGCCCCGACGTTCCATCCCGCGGCTGGCCGTGGATGAAGTGCGGGATGCGGCGAGGGTCGGCCATGGCTCAGCCCTTCAGGGCCGTGGCGGCCGGCACGTAGTCGTAGCCCAGGTCGCGGGCGACGGCTTCGTAGGTGATCTTGCCGGCGTGCACGTTCAGGCCGTTGAGCAGGTGCTCGTCGTCGAGCATCGCCTGCACGCCCTTGTTCGCCAGCTTCACCGCGTAGGGCAGGGTGGCGTTGGTGAGCGCGAAGGTCGAGGTGCGGGCGACGCCGCCGGGCATGTTGGCGACGCAGTAGTGGATGATGCCGTCCACTTCGTAGGTCGGGTTCTGGTGGGTGGTCGCCTTGGAGGTTTCGAAGCAGCCGCCCTGGTCGATGGCCACGTCCACCAGCACCGAACCGGGGCGCATCAGCGCCAGCTGCTTGCGGGTGATGAGCTTGGGCGCGGCGGCGCCCGGGATCAGCACGGCGCCGATCACCAGGTCGGTGAAGGGCAGCAGGTATTCCACCGTGTCGACGGTGGAATAAAGCGTGGTCATGCGGTCGCCGTAGAGCTCGTCGATGTACTTGAGGCGGTCGAGCGAGCGGTCGAGGATGGTGACGCGGGCGTTCATGCCCATGGCCATGCGCGCGGCGTTGAGGCCGACGACGCCGCCGCCCAGCACCACCACGTTCGCGGGCTTCACGCCCGGCACGCCGCCCAGCAGCACGCCGGCGCCGCCCTGGGCCTTTTCAAGCGCATGCGCGCCGGCCTGGATGGACATGCGGCCGGCCACTTCCGACATCGGCGCCAGCAGCGGCAGGCCGCCCTTGCGGTCGGTGACGGTTTCGTAAGCAATCGCGGTGCAGCCCGACTTCACCAGGGCCGCGGTCTGGTCCGGGTCCGGGGCCAGGTGCAGGTAGGTGTAGAGGATCTGGCCCGGGCGCAGCATGGCGCACTCGACGGGCTGCGGTTCCTTGACCTTGATGATCATCTCGGCCTTGGCGAAGATCGCCGCCGCGCTGTCGACGATGCTGGCGCCGGCGGCTTCGTACATCTCGTCGGTGAGGCCGATGGCCTTGCCACCGTCGCGCTGCACCATCACCTGGTGGCCGTGGGAGCACAGTTCGCGCACGCCGGCCGGGGTCAGGCCGATGCGGTATTCGTGGTTCTTGATTTCCTTGGGGACGCCGATAAGCATGAAACTGCCCTCCCGGGGCGGGTCGGAACGGGTGGAGGAATGGTCCGCCGGTCAGGCGGTGGCGCGTATGGTAGCCGCCAGCCGGTCGAAAATCCGGTCTATGTGTTCCTTGTTCAGGATCAGGGGCGGGGAAAGGGCGATTACGTCGCCGGTGCAGCGCACCATCAGGTTCTGCTCGAAGAAGGCCCGGTTGAAGACCTCGTAGCCCCGCTGGCCCACGCCCTCCGGCCTGGCGGCCAGCTCCACCGCGCCCACCAGGCCGACGTTGCGGATGTCGATGACGTTGGGCAGGCCCTTGAGGGCATGGATGGCCTGTTCCCAGTAAGGCGCCATTTCGATGGCCCGCTGGAACAGGCCCTCCTGCTGGTAGACGTCCAGGGTCGCCAGCGCCGCGGCGCAGGCCAGCGGGTGGCCGGAATAGGTGTAGCCGTGGAACAGCTCGATGGCGCCTTCCGGGCCGTGCATGAAGGCGTCGTGGATGGCCGAGGTGGCGAACACCGCGCCCATCGGCACCGAGCCGTTGGTCAGGCCCTTGGCGGTGGTGATCAGGTCCGGCACCACGCCGAAACGCTGGGCGGCGAAGGCCTCGCCGACGCGGCCGAATCCGGTGATGACCTCGTCGAAGATCAGCAGGATGCCGTGTTTCGTGCAGATCTCGCGGATGCGCTTGAGGTAACCCTCCGGCGGCAGCACCACGCCGGCGCTGCCCGACACGGGTTCGATGATGACGGCGGCGATGGTGCTGGCGTCGTGCAGGGCGACGATGCGTTCGAGTTCGTCGGCCAGTTCGGCGCCGTGCGCCGGCAGGCCGCGGCTGAAGCCGTTGCGGGCGATGTCCAGGGTGTGCGGCAGGTGGTCGACGCCGGGCAGCATGGCGCCGAAGAACTTGCGGTTGCTGACCATGCCGCCGACCGAAATGCCGCCGAAGCCGACGCCGTGATAGCCCTTTTCGCGGCCGATCAGGCGGGTGCGCTGGCCTTCGCCGCGCGCGCGGTGGTAGGCCAGGGCGATCTTGAGCGCGGTGTCCACCGACTCCGAGCCGGAGTTGGTGTAGAAGACGTGCTTGAGCGGATCCGGCGCGATCGCCGCCAGGCGCTCGGCCAGTATGAAGGGCAGGGGATGGCCCATCTGGAAGGTCGGCGCGAAGTCCAGGGTCGCCGCCTGCTTCTGGATCGCCTGCACGATGTGCGGGTGCCCGTGGCCGGCGTTGACGCACCACAGGCCGGCCGTGCCGTCGAGGATTTCGCGGCCGTCTGTGCTGCGGTAATACATGCCTTCGGCGCTGGCCAGCAGGCGCGGCGTCTTCTTGAACTGGCGGTTGGCGGTGAAAGGCATCCAGAACGCGCCGGTGTGTTCGGGCGTCGCGGTCGCCTGGGCCAGCGGGTCGGCGAAGGCGGGTGTTTCGGAAGCGGACATGGCGGGGCTCGGGCAAGGGGAAAGGGCTGCCGGCAACGCTATCAGCGTTGAATAAACTTTACAAAGGGTGTCAAATATTCAGCAACTCCCGCCGCGAGGTGACCCATTGGATATCGGTATCCGGCTCCAGGCCGTGCGCAAGGGCAAGGGACTGAGCCAGCGCGAGCTGGCCAAGCGGGTGGGGGTGACCAACTCCACCATCTCGCTGATCGAACAGAACAAGGTCAGCCCGTCGATCAGTTCCCTGAAGAAGGTGCTCGACGGCATCCCGATCTCGCTGGCCGACTTTTTCACCCAGGACCTCGAGGACGCCGGCGACGGCCCCTTCTACGCCGCCGCCGAACTGCCCGACGTCGGCAACAACGACATCCACTACTTCCTGGTCGGCCATCGCCGGCGCAACCGCCAGATGTGCGTGCTGCGCGAAGTGATGCCGCCGGGCAGCGACACCGGCGAGTCCATGATCCAGCACGAAGGCGAAGAGGGCGGCGTGGTCGTCAGGGGCCAGGTTGAGATCACCGTCGGCGCCCAGCGCAAGGTGCTGGGCCCGGGCGAAGCCTATTATTTCGAGTGCCGCCAGCCGCACCGTTTCCGCAATGTCGGCAAGGATGACGCCGTGATCATCAGCGCCAGTACGCCCCCCACTTTCTAAAGGCCCGCCATGACCAACCCCAAGACCCGCGCCGACTGGGAAGCCCTCGCCAAACGCCTTGCCATCCGCAGCCAGGCTTTCGTCAACGGCCGCTACGTGGACGCCGCCGCCGGCGAAACCTTCGACTGCCTCAGCCCGGTCGATGGCCGGGTGCTGGCCCGGGTGGCCTCGTGCAAGGCCGCCGACGTCGACGATGCCGTGCGCGCCGCGCGCCGCGCCTTCGACGCCGGCGACTGGGCCAATGCCAAGCCGTCCTGGCGCAAGAAGGTGCTGGTGCGCCTGGCCGAGCGGGTGCGCGAAAACGCCGACGAACTGGCGCTGCTGGAAACCCTGGACATGGGCAAGCCCATCTCCGACGCCCTGAACGTGGACATGGCCGCCACCGCCCGCTGTTTTGCCTGGACCGGCGAGGCCATCGACAAGGTCTACGGTGAAATCGCCGCCACCGGACCCGACGAACTCGGCCTGGCCACGCGCGAACCGCTGGGCGTGGTCGCCGCCATCGTGCCCTGGAACTTCCCGCTGCTGATGGCGGCCTGGAAGCTGGCGCCGGCGCTGGCGATGGGCAATTCGGTGGTTCTGAAGCCTTCGGAGAAGTCACCGCTGACCGCGATCCGCTTCGCCGAACTGGCCATGGAGGCCGGGCTGCCGCCGGGCGTGCTGAACGTGCTGCCGGGTTTCGGCAAGGATACGGGCGAACCGCTGGCCCGGCACATGGGCGTCGACGGCCTGGTCTTCCCCGGTTCGACCGCCGTCGGCAAACACCTGCTGGTCTGCGCCGGCGAATCGAACATGAAGCGTGTGTACCTCGAGTGCGGCGGCAAAAGCCCAAACCTTGTCTTCGCCGATGCACCCGACCTCGACCGCGCCGCCAAAGCCGCGGCCAGCGGCATCTTCTACAACCAGGGCGAGGTCTGCACCGCGGCCTCGCGTCTGCTGGTGGAACGAAGCATCAAGGACGAGTTCGTGGCCCTGGTCGCCAGGCACGGCCAGGCCATGCAGCCCGGCCATCCGCTCGATCCCGGCGCGCCGATGGGTGCGATGGTCGACGAAGGCCAGACCCGGCGCGTGCTCGACTACATCGCCAAGGGTCGCGAAGAGGGTGGCCGCGTGGTGATCGGCGGCGAACGGCTGGCCACGGTCGGCGGCGGCTGCTACCTGGCGCCAACCATCTTCGACGACGTGGCCGCCAGCCACACGATCGCCCGCGAGGAAATCTTCGGGCCGGTGCTCAGCGTGATCGCCTTCGACGACGAAGCCGAGGCGCTGGCGATCGCCAACGACAGCGAGTACGGGCTGGCCGCGGGCGTATTCACTTCCGACCTCAGCCGTGCCCATCGTGTCGCCCGCCGGCTGCGCGCCGGCAGCGTCTGGGTGAACTACTGGGACGGCGGCGACATGACCGCGCCCTTCGGCGGCTACAAGCAGTCGGGCAACGGCCGCGACAAGTCGCTGCACGCCTTCGACAAGTACACCGAGCTCAAGGCGACCTGGATCAATCTCGATCCCTGAACCAGCCGGGCGCGGCTTGATGCGGGTCAAGCCGCGCCGGAGCCCGCGGGGGCATGCTGGAATTCCTTGGAGCAACCGCAGGATCCGCAAGCATGCGAGTGAGCACCGCGCCCTTCCTGACTGCCCTGGCGGTGGTGTCGGCCGCCGCCCTGCTGCCCGCGCTGCCTGCCGCGACCTGGCCGACGACGGCGGCGCTGAGCCTGTTTTGTGGCGTCACCGCCCTGGTGATGATGGCGATGGCGGCGCTGCTGGGCTCGCGCTGGCGCTGGCTCGAAGACCTGTTCGGCGGCCTGGACCGCGTTTACGAAGTGCACAAGTGGCTGGGTGTCTGGGCGCTGGTGCTGGCGTCGGTGCACCTGGTGTTCAAGGCCGGGATGCCGGCCTGGGACGTGGCCGCGATCCTGCCGCTGCCGCCTTACTGGACGCGCCTGGTGCGCCAGCTCAGCTATGTCGCGCTGGTGCTGATCGTGCTGCTGGCGCTCAACCGCAAGATTCCCTACGGCCAGTGGCGCTGGTGGCACAAGCTGTCCGGGCCGCTGTTCGTGGTCGTGGTGCTGCACTGGCTCAGCTTCAAGTCGCCGATCGCCCTGGCATCGCCGGCAGGCGTCTGGCTGGCGCTGTGCGCGGGCCTGGGCCTGGCGGGCGCGGCCTACAAACTGCTGCTGTATCCGTTCCTGTCCGGTCACGCTGAATACCGGCTGGTCCGGGTCGAGCCCGGCGTGTCCTCGGTGCGTCTGGAACTGGTGCCGGTTGGCCGCGGCATCGGGTTCGAGGCGGGGCAGTTTGCGTTCCTGCGTTTCCTGCACCCCGGGCTGCGCGAACCGCATCCGTTCACGATTGCCAGTGCCAGCGGCGGCGAGCCGGTGCAGTTCGTGGTGCGGGCGCTGGGTGATTACACGCAGCGCCTGGTCGCCGGCGCGGAGCCAGGCATGCGGGCCGAGGTTTATGCGCCCTTTGGCCGCTTCAGCCGCCCGGAGAACGGCGGTTTCGAAGTCTGGATCGGCGGTGGCGTCGGCCTGTCGCCCTTCATCGCCTGGCTGCAGGATCCGGCGCGCCAGGACCTGGCCAAGGTCACTGTGTTCAATTTCCAGACGCCGGGGCGTGGTTTCCCCGGCGTGGATGAGATCGCGGCCGACGCCCGCCGGCGCAGCGCCGATTGGGTGGAGGTGGCTGACGGTCCGCAGTCGGCGGTGTTCGAAGAACGATTCGCCTGGCTGGTGGGGCAGGTCGGTGCCGACAAGCTGTCGGTCAGCTTCTGCGGACCCGGTGGCCTGCTGGCGATCGTGCGCGCCGCGATGGCGCGCCACGGCGTGCCGGAGTCGCGCCTGCGCTACGAGAAGTTCGAGTTCCGTTGAGCCGGCGTCAGGCGGTTCCGGACCACGGCCGGAATCGCCCCCCGCTCGCGTTCCTAGATGAACCGGGACCAGGGCGGGGGAGAGTGTCATGCAAAGACGTCGTTTCATGCAGACCGCTTTGGGCGCCGCGGCCGTTGCCGCGCTGCCTTCGTCCGCGGCGATGGCGCAGGCGGTGCGGACGCTGGCACAGGTCGGCGGATCCGTCGATGCCGTGAGTCGCAGCGGCCGCCAGCTCACCCTGGAACAGGCTGCGCTGGAGGAACTGCGCGACAGCCTGCAGGGACGATTGTTGCTGCCGGGCCACGAGGGTTACGAACAGGCCCGGCGCGTGCTCAACCCGAGCATCGACAAACACCCCGCGCTGGTGGTGCAACCCACCGGCGCCGCCGACGTCATGCGCGCCGTGGATTTCGCCCGCGAGCGTGAATTGCTGGTGGCGGTGAAGTGCGGTGGACACAGCTACGGCGGCAAGTCCACCTGCGACGGCGGCCTGCAGATCGACCTCTCCACGCTGCGCGGCGTCCACGTCGATGCCGGCGCCCGCCGGGCCCACGTCGCCGGCGGTAGTCTGCTGGCTTCGCTCGACCACGAGGCAATGGCACAGGGCCTGGTCACCACCGCCGGCACCGTGTCGCATACCGGCGTGGGCGGCCTGACCCTGGGCGGCGGCTTCGGCCGCCTGGCGCGGCGTTTTGGCCTGGCGCTGGACAACGTGACCGCGGTCGACGTCGTTACCGCCGACGGCAAGCTGGTGCACGCCAGCGCGGACCAAAACCCGGACCTGTTCTGGGGCGTGCGCGGCGGCGGCGGAAACTTCGGCGTGGTCACCCGCTTCGAGTTCCAGCTGCACCCCATGGCCCGAGCCATCGTCGGCGGCGAACTGGTCTTCCCGCTGTCGCAGCTACGGGACGTGGTGCGCTTCTACGCGGACTATGCACGGCAGGCACCGGACGACCTGTACCTGGATCTCTTCGCACGTTCACCGGTCGGCAGTCCGGACGGCATCGTGGCGCTGCACGCCTGCTATTCCGGCCCGGAAGCGCAGGCCGAAAAGGTGCTCGCGCCGCTGTACAAGGCCGGCACGCCGGTGGAGGACGGCATCAGGCGACGCGACTACGTCGCCATCCAGCGCTCGCACGACGACCTCGATCCGCGCAACAACGCCGAGTACCTGAAATCGGGGTTCATCAATGAATTTCCCGAGGCCCTGGTCGATGTCATCGCCGAAAATTTCGAAGGTTTCGTCGAGCGCGGCACGATGCTGTTGTTCCAGCACTCCGGCGCTGCGATCGGTCGCGTGCCGGTCGACGCGACGGCGTTCGCGCAGCGCAAGTCCATCGCCAACATGCTGTTCTTCGTCGAGTGGCCGCTGGCGGAGTCGCCGGACCAGCACGTTGCCTACATCCGGGAGCAATGGACGCGGTTCGAGCCTTTCACCGACGGCTGGTATGCGAACGAGGTGGACAAGGAATCCGCCCACGCGGTCGATCGCAACTACCAGGGCAACCACGCCCGCCTGGTCCAGGTGAAGAACCGCTACGACCCGGGCAACCTTTTCCGGCTCAACGCCAACGTCCTGCCGACGACTTGAGCAAGGCAGGGGCTGCCTGGCGCTGCGCGCTCACCACAGCGCGTCGCGCAGCTTAAACCAGGCCATCGCGGCCACCAGCAGCGGCGTGCGCAGGGCACGGCCGCCGGGGAAAGGCCGGTGGGGGATGCGGGCAAAGGCATCCAGTCGTCCGGCCTGGCCACGGATCGCCTCGGCGATGACCTGGCCGGCCAGTCCGGTGGCCGCCACGCCATGGCCGCTGAAGCCTTGCGCGAAATACACGTTGTCGCCCAGCCGGCCCCAGTGCGGGGCGCGATTGAGGCTGATGTCGATCAGTCCACCCCATACCTGCTCGAAACCGACGTCGGCCAGCTGCGGGAACACCCGCCGCATGCGCCGGGTCATCACCCCGGCCAGGCCCGGCGGCGGCAGGGTGGAATAACTGGCGCGGCCGCCGAACAACAGCCGGTGGTCGCTGCTGAGCCGGAAATAGTCGAGTGCCCAGTTGGTGTCGGCCACGGCCATGTCGTTGCGGATCAGCTCGCGCGCGCGCTGCGCGCCCAGCGGCGTGGTCGCGCCGATGTAGGTGCCCACCGGCATCACCCGGGCGTCGAGTTCGGGCGCGATGCCGTGCACCAGCGCATTGCCGGCCAGCACGACGAAACCGGCCTGCACTTCGCCGGCGTCCGTGCGCAGGACGGGGCGGGCGCCGCGCACCAGCGACGTCACGGGCGAATGTTCGAAGATGCGCACGCCTGCCGCCACGGCGGCGCGGGCCAGGCCCAGCGTGTAGTTGAGCGGATGCAGGTGCCCGGAGCAGGGGTCGTAGAGCGCGCCGATGTAGCGCGGGCTCGACACCACCGCCTGCACCTGGTCACGTTCCCACCACTGCAGCGGGTAGCCGTAGTTTTCGGCCAGGTCCGCCTGCCAGGCCTTGAGTTCGCCAACGTGGCGGGGCTTGATCGCCACGTGCGCATGGCCGTCGCGCCAGTGGGCGTCGATCCTGTGTTCAAGGATCCGGCGGCGCACCAGGTCGACGGCATCCACCGACCACTGGAACAGCTGCCTGGAAGTCTCCATGCCCAGCAGTCCGGCGATCTTCGCCTGGTCGCAGCCATAGCCGAAGATCACCTGGCCGCCGTTGCGTCCGCTGGCGCCCCAGCCGACGCGCCGGCCCTCGAGCACGACGACGTCCAGCCCCGCTTCGGCCAGCTCCAGCGCCGCCGACAGGCCGGTCAGGCCGGCGCCGAGAACGACGACATCGGCGCTGATGCGCTCTTCCAGCCGCGGATGGGCGGGCGAGGGCGTCGCGCCCGTCGCGTACCAGGAATCGGCGTGCGCCGACGGTTCGCGCAGGCTCATGTCAGACCTGGCGCAGGTACCAGTCCACTTCCAGCGTGGTCACTTCGCGGTGGAAGCTGCGCAGTTCCTTGAGCTTCTGCTGGCCGTAGATGTGCCGGAAGCTTTCGCCGAAGTGGCGGGCGACGAAGTCGCTGGCCAGGAAATCGCGCAGGGTGTCGCGCCAGAACAGCTCGCGGTGTTCGCCCTGTTCGTAGGCATTGCCCACCGTCGGCGGGCCCGGGTCGCCCTTGTCGCGCAGGCCCTGCAGCATGCCGGCCAGCACCGCGGCGGTGACCAGGTAGGGATTGGCGTCGGCGCCGGCGATGCGGTGTTCGATGCGCACGTTGGCAGGGTCGGAATGCGGCACGCGCATGGCGACGGTGCGGTTGTTGAAACCCCAGGCGTCGTTGAGCGGCACGAAGGCATTTAGCACGAAGCGGCGGTAACTGTTGGCGTGCGGCGCGAACACCAGCATGCAGTCGGCGCTGGCGCGCTGCAGGCCGGCGATGGCGTGCCGCAGCGGGTCGGACGGGGCGTCGGGCGTGCAGGCGAAGATGTTCCTGCCGTCCTTGTCGAGCAGGCTGACGTGGATATGCGCGCCGCTGCCGGCCTGGTCGGCGAAGGGTTTTGCCATGAAGCTGGCCATCAGGCCGCGTTTGGCCGCGATGGCCTTGATCGCACGCTTGAGCATCAGCGCGTCGTCACAAGCCCGCAGCGCATCGGCGCGGTGGCGCAGGTTGATCTCGAACTGCCCCGGGGCGTATTCGGCCACCGCGGTGTCGGCCGGGATGCCCTGGGCCTGGCAGGCGGCGCTGACTTCATCGGTGAATCCGCGGTAGTCGTCCAGGTCCTGGATGTAATAGACCTGCGTGCTGTGGTTGCGTTCGCCGGTGGCCGGATTGCGGGCGACCTGGGGCCGGCCCTGGGCGTCCAGCGCGGCGTCGAGCAGGTAGAACTCCAGCTCGACCGCCACCACCGGCGTCAGGTCCAGTTCGCGGAAGCCGTCCAGTACGCGCCGCAGCACCTCCCGCGGATTGGCATGGAACAGGCCGCCCTGGCCGTCTTCCATCTGCAGCAGCAGCTGCGCCGAGGGGCGCTCGTGCCAGGGCACCGGGCGCAGGCTGCCGGGCACCGGCCGGCACAGGCGGTCTTCGTCGCCGATGTCGTAGCCCAGGCCGGTTTCCTCGACGGTATTGCCGGTGATGTCGGTGGCGATCAGCGACATCGGCAGGCAGACGCCGTCGCGGTAGACCTTTTCCAGGGTGTCGCGGGTGATGCGCTTGCCCCGGAGCAGGCCGTTCATGTCCGGCAGCAGCAGGTCCACCTGCTCGCAGTCCTGCAGCTGGGCCAGGGTGGCGGCGTCTTCGGTGGGCAGGGCAAGCTGGTTCATGGCAGGGCATCCGCGGCGGTCGCGGGAGTTTATCACCGCGGTCGCGGCTGTAAAGAATAATCATCACTTTGGCCGATGCGTTGATAAAATCAAACGCCGGGGTTAATGTCGGGCTTCCTTTCGCCGAGGCCTTTATGCGTTCGAGCCCGCTGGTCGGCCTGCCTTCCGATCGCAAGCAGATCGGGCCCCATCCCTTCCATGCGGTGGGCGAAAAGTACATCCGGGCCGTGGTCGACGGCGCCGGCTGCCTGCCGGTCCTGCTGCCTTCGCTGTCGCCCCCGCTCGAACTGGCCAGCCTGCTCGACGAACTCGACGGCCTGGTGCTGACCGGCGCCCACAGCAATATCGAACCGCATCATTACAGCCGCGAAGCCAGCTACGAAGGCAACTCGCACGATCCCGCGCGCGACATGAACACCCTGTCCCTGGTGCCGAAGGCGATCGAACGCGGCCTGCCGGTGCTGGCCCTGTGCCGCGGCATGCAGGAAGTGAACGTGGCCCTGGGCGGCACCCTGCACCAGAAGGTGCACGAACTGATCGGCTTCGCCGACCACCGCGAGAACCCCAACGACCCGCTGGGCGTGCAGTACGCGCCGGCGCACCCGGTTGAACTGGCTCCCGGCGGCTGGCTCGAACGCATCGCCGGCGCGCGCGAAGTCATGGTCAACTCCCTGCACGGGCAGGGCATCCGCGACCTTGCGCCCGGCCTGGTGGTCGAAGCCACCGCGCCGGACGGACTGGTCGAAGCCGTGCGCCTGGACCGCGGCAATCCCGATGTCCCCGATCCCTTCCTGCTGGCGGTGCAGTGGCATCCGGAGTGGCGCGTCACCGAGAATCCGTTTTACCTGGGCATCTTCCAGGCATTCGCCGCCGCTTGCCGGCACCGTTCGCAAAAAAGGCACTGAGCCCCATGGCCAGGAAAAAACCGAGTCCCCAGGAAGAACAGGCGCAGCAGGAAAGCGCCATCAAGCGCTGGCTCAAGGAGCGCCGCATCACCGAGGTCGAGTGCCTGGTGCCCGACATCACCGGCAACGCCCGCGGCAAGATCATCCCGGCCGCCAAGTTTTCCCACGATTACGGCACGCGCCTGCCCGAGGGCATCTTCGCCACCACGGTCACCGGCGACTACCCGGACGAATACGACGACCTGGTCAGCCCCTCGGATTCGGACATGGTGCTGCGGCCCGACCCCGACACCATCCGCATGGTGCCCTGGGCGACCGACCCGACCGCGCAGGTGATCCACGACTGCTTCACCAAGGACGGACGCCCGCACGAACTGGCGCCGCGCAACGTGCTGCGCCGGGTGCTGGCCCTGTACGAAGCCATCGGCCTGCAGCCGGTGATCGCGCCCGAGCTGGAGTTTTACCTGGTCCAGCGCAATACCGACCCCGACTTCCCGCTGTTGCCGCCGGCCGGCCGCAACGGCCGCCCGGAAACGGCGCGGCAGTCGTATTCGATCGATGCGGTGAACGAGTTCGACCCCATCCTCGACCTGATGTACGACTACTGCGAGGCCATGGACCTGGACGTCGACACCCTGGTGCACGAGTCCGGCGCGGCCCAGCTGGAAGTGAACTTCGTGCACCTCGACCCACTCTCGCGCGCCGACCAGGTGTTCCTGTTCAAGCGCACCATGCGCGAGGCGGCGATGCGCCACGGCGTGTACGCCACCTTCCTGGCCAAGCCGATGGAAAACGAGCCGGGCAGCTCGATGCACATCCACCAGAGCCTGCACAGCGTCAAGACCGGCAAGAACGTCTTTTCGGCCGGCAAATCCGGCGCGCACACCGAAGTGTTCCTCAACTACATGGGCGGCCTGCAGAAATATGTGCCGGCGGCCATGGCGTTTTTCGGCCCGAACGTGAACTCCTACCGGCGCCTGGCCTTCGGCGAGGTCTCGCCCAAGAACGTGCAGTGGGGTTACGACAACCGCACCTGCGGCCTGCGCGTACCGCTGGACACCCCGGAAAACGCCCGCGTCGAAAGCCGCTTCGCCGGTTCCGACGTCAATCCCTACCTGGCCCTGGCCGCGACCCTGGCCTGCGGCTACCTGGGCATCCAGGAAAAGCTGCAGCCCAC